>DASSQF010000381.1:0-7589 GCA_035702685.1 Propionibacteriaceae bacterium | reverse complement strand
CACCCACGGTGCGGACGGCCGCGCAACCCGTCTCACGGAGGTCTTTGCCCAGCTGGGTCTGCGGCGGCACGCATCGACTGCGATCGACGTCGATCTCCTGCGGGCCCGGGTCGCCGCAACATCCGAGGGCGACCCCACCCTCTGGGTCCTCGTGACCGCCCTCACGGGGGTCCTCGAGGCGGCTGTCGCGCTCACGGACCCCGAGGTTGTCGTCCTCGGAGGCGCCTGGGGCCGCGACCCGGCGGTCGTCGGCGCGCTGCGCCGATGCATGGTCGACCTGCCCCGAGCGGTCGACGTGGTGCCCGCGTGTCTCGCGGACCAGCCGCAGCTCGCAGGTGCCAGAGCGGCGGCCCTCGAGAAGCTCCGCGAGGCCATCGTCACCACGATCCGTTCCCCCGGCCTAGGTGTACCCGGCCATGAGGTTGGTTGCGGCGCCGGCTGACGTGAAGAGAAACCCGGAATGGGTGTGGCTCGAAAATCCTAACCCTGCAAGGTGGGGCGGGTGGGGCTCGAACCCACGACCCAGGGATTATGAGTCCCCTGCTCTGACCGGCTGAGCTACCGCCCCGGAGCGACGCGAGTCTATCGGGGGACACGTCGAGGGCTGGGAGGACAATGTGCCGCGGCGCGACAAGAACCGGCACGACTGTCAGACCGAGACCGTATTCACGCGCGCTTCAGGTCCGTCGAGGGGATGAGAGATCTCTATCGAGGATCAGGTGCCGAGAGGGCCTGTGTAGGCTGCTCTTGACTTGGAGGTGAGGAAAGCATGACGAGCCCGTGGATCGCCTTCCTTGCGCTCAGCGCTGGTGTCTCGCTCGTGACACTCGTTCTGGTCCTCATCGCCCGCGCCTCCGACGTGCGCCGGCTGAGCAAGCCGGTCTGGGCCGTCATCGCTCTAGTCCCCGTCCTCGGTGCTGTGCTGTGGCTGTCGCTCGGTCGTCCGAAGCGAGCCCCCGTGGGCAAGCGGGTCGCGAAGGAGCGCAGGCGGCCCACGACGCGGCAGAAGATCACGGCCGACCGTCAGGTCGTCGTAGACCGCCTCACGAGCGACATCCGGGCGCGCGAGACGCGTACGAGCGGACCGAGCGCCCTCTCTCCGGAGAGCCCGGGACTCACGGTGCGGCCGGCACGCTCCGCCGAGAGCGGCCCCCGGCGATCGGCCGGCTCACCGGCCACCGCCTCGTACCGCGAGGAGTGAAGCCCGGGGCCCTGAGCCCATGGAGCAGACACTCTCCTGAACTTCCGGACCCTCGTCCCTGCCGTCCGTACACGCGGCTCCGGACGCGCCAGTAACTCTCGGGAACCGTGTCAGATTCCCCGGGCGCCGGTTTCAGCCGTCTCGATCGCTGGCGTCCAGCGATCCATGGCTGGGAGCCAATCGGGACGGCTAAAACCGGTGACCAACAGGGCTGAGCGCCCATCTCCGCCCGCGAAGCCGTCTCCTAGAGCCTCGGGTTGCTCGTGGGTGCGCCCGCAGCGGGCGACTCGGAGCCTCCGGGCGAGGGCGTACCACTCGTCGACGGGGTCGGACTCGTCGAGCCGGACGGGCTCTCGGACCCGGACGGTGACGGCGACCCGGACGACGCGGAAGGCGACGCGGACTGCTGGGACGGCGAGGCCGACTGGGGCGACGGCGACGCGGACGGCGGGGGAGAGCCGGACTGCGAGGATGGAGGCGGCGTCGTCGGCAACGGGGGAGGGGCCTGTGTGGGTGGCGACTGGCTGAACATGAGAATCGCCATGAGGATCGCGAGCATCGCGATGAGGATCATGAGCAGCCACGACGCGACGATCGAGACGCGGCCGGCACGGTCGTGACGGCCCGGCCACGGCAGCGGCCACAGCCGGGACAGTCCGGGCTGTACGCGATCTATCCAGTGAAGGGCGTAGTCGGGTCCCGAGGGAGTGCCTTGCTGCGGAAGGTGCGCGAGGCTGATCTCGTCGAGGAGCCGGTGGGCCTCCGCGGCCGCGGCCGGCGTGCCGTCGTAGGCGAGCGCCACCCACGGCGCGAGTGGCTGCTGCCCCACGGCGACGGGGTCGTCCGCCTCGCTGCGGAACTTGTGGGCGAGCCTGCCCTCGTCCTGCCCCTGCCCGCCACGGGCGACGACCGTGTCGATGTGCATGGCGTTGACCTGCCCGGCCAGCCGGTCCCGGGCGGCGGCGTCCTCTGCCGCACCAGCCGACAGGAGGACGAGCATGACGACCGCACCGACGGCATCGTGGGCGAGGTACGTGACGCCGCTGGGCGTGGCCACGATCCGCGAGTCGAGCCAGAAGTCGCCGATCTTCGGCGGGTCCGTCGGCAGCAGGGGCCACGACTCCACGTACGGCTCGTCCCCGCCGGGGGACTGCGGTGGCGTCGTCATGATCCTCGTCTCGGTCCGTCGGCCCCGACGTCCCGCGAGGCATCACCCATGATTGCCCATCATGCCTGACCCCCGGCCGAGGCCGTCCATGCTGACAGGGGGTTCACAGGTTGACAGCCCGGGTGTGCACCGGGCGAGCCGGTATCGTGGGCGGGACGTACGGCCCTGCCGCAGACCCAATGGGGGAAGAACAGTGACCAACCAGCCGCCAGCCTCTGGTCCGCTCTCGACCGAGCAGGCAGCACTACTCCTCACCGACGCCATCGCCCAGGTCCAGCGGGTCATCGTGGGCCAGGAGCACATGGTCGAGCAGCTCATGGTCGCCCTCCTCGCGAAGGGCCACTGCCTCCTCGAGGGCGTGCCCGGCGTCGCGAAGACCCTCGCCGTACGGTCGTTCGCCACCGTGGTCGGCGGCGACTTCGCCCGCATCCAGTTCACGCCCGACCTCGTACCGTCCGACATCGTCGGCACCCGCATCTACTCCGCGTCCAAGGAGAAGTTCGACGTCGAGCTCGGCCCGGTGTTCGTCAACTTCGTCCTCGCGGACGAGATCAACCGCTCGCCCGCCAAGGTGCAGGCGGCGATGCTCGAGCTCATGGCCGAGCAGCAGGTCTCGATCGCCGGCCAGACGTACCCGGCCAAGCAGCCCTTCATCGTCATCGCGACCCAGAACCCCATCGAGTCCGAGGGCGTGTACCCGCTGCCCGAGGCGCAGCGCGACCGGTTCCTGCTCAAGGTCGACGTCCCGTACCCGCGTGGCAACGAGGAGTTCGAGATCCTGCGCCGCATGTCCGTCTCGCCGCCGAAGCCCTCGCCCGTGCTCAACCCCGAGGTGATCCGGCAGCTGCAGGACAAGGCGTCGAACATCTTCGTCCACAACCTCGTCGCCGAGTACATCGTCCGGCTCGTGCTCGCGACCCGCACGCCGGCCGAGTTCGGGATGCCCGACCTGGTCCCCGTGATCTCCATCGGCTGCTCGCCGCGCGCGACGCTCGGCCTGGTCGCCGCGTCCCGGGCGCTCGCCCTCATCCACGGGCGTGACTACGTGCTTCCGACCGACGTCCAGTCGGTCGCCAAGGACGTCATGAGCCACCGCATCGTGCTGGGCTTCGACGCGGTCGCCGACAACGTCTCCACCGCCCAGGTCGTCGAGCGGATCCTCGCCATGGTGCCGCCGCCCACGCCCGTCTGGAACCAGCCGCAGCAGGCCGACGCCGGCCGGACCCCCGCATTCCACAACTGACCATGACCGAGCCCGGCTTCGCGCCACCGACCGGTCAGCCGGCCGCCTCGGTCCTCGCTGAGCCGGCGGGCCCGTCGCTGCCGCTGAACCAGCTTGCTCCCGAGGCGGCGCTGCGCCGGCTCGAGCTCGCCATCGTCCGGCGCCTCGAGGGCTTCCTCCACGGCGACCACCTCGGCCTGCTGCCCGGGCCGGGGTCCGACTTCAACGACGCCCGTCCGTACCAGCCGGGTCAGGACGACGTCCGGCGGATGGACTGGGCGGTCACCGCACGGACGACCGTGCCGCACGTACGGGACACCATCGCCGACCGCGAGCTCGAGGTGTGGGCCCTGCTCGACGTCACCCCGTCCATGAACTGGGGGACCGAGGGCGTCACGAAGCGCGACCTCGGCATCGCCGCCATCGCGACGATCGGCTTCCTCAGCCAGCGGATGGGTGACCGCTTCGGCGGCATGGTGATGAGGCCCGACGGCGTACGACGACTGCCCGCACAGTCCGGCCGCACCGCCTTGTACGGGCTGCTGCGCCGGATGCTCACGGAGCCGATCGTCCACGACCACGCCCCCGGCACGATGACGCTCGCCGACGGCATCGAGCAGCTGTCGCGGACCCAGCGCCGCCGGGGCTTGCGCGTCGTCGTGTCCGACTTCCTCGAGCCGGGCGACTTCGAGCTCGACCCCAACATCGAGCCGTCGTGGGAGCGCTCGCTGCGGAGACTGGCTGTACGCAACCAGGTCATCGCCATCGAGGTCGTCGACCGGCGTGAGATCGAGTTCCCCGACATCGGCGACCTCCTCATCCGCGACCCTGAGACCGACTTCCAGCGGTACGTGAACACGTCGGACGCCGCGGCCCGGGCGCGCATGGACGCAGCGAGCGCCGCCCAGCGGGAGCGGATCCGCGTGGCCCTCCGGCGCGCGGGCGTGGGGCACATCCAGTTGCGCACGGACAGAGACTGGGTCCAGGACATCGCGCGGTTCGTCCTCGCGTACCGTCGCGTGGCCGGCCAGCTGCACGTACCGCCCCAAGGAGTCAGCAAGTGAGGATCCTCGCCCTGCCCGTGACGGGGTTCCTCGCGCCCGGGCGGTTGTGGCTGCTGGCGATCATCCCGCTGCTCATCGCGGCGTACATCATCCTGCTGCACCGCAAGTCGAGCGCCGGGATCCGCTTCACGAACACGTCGGTGCTCGCGATGGTGCTGCCGAAGCAGTCGCAGTGGCTCCGCCACGTCACGGTGGCACTTGCGCTGTTGAGCCTCGTGACCCTCATCGGCGCCTGGGCCCGGCCCAACGGCGTCGACAAGGTGCCGAGGGAGCGCGCGACGGTCGTCCTCGTCATCGACGTCTCCCAGTCGATGACGGCCACGGACGTGCAGCCGACCAGGCTGGCCGCCGCGAAGACACAGGCGAAGGCGTTCGCCGCTTCCCTGCCCGCCGCGTACAACGTGGCGCTCGTCTCCCTGTCCGGCAACCCGTCTGTACGCGTCCCGCCGATCACCGACCGGTCCGCGCTCAACCGGGCCATCGACGCGCTTCAGCCACAGGACGGCACGGCGATCGGCGACTCGATCAAGGCCGCGCTCGCCGCTCTCGACCAGGCGCCGAAGGGCAGCGACAGCTCGCCGGCGCCCGGCATGGTCGTCCTGCTGTCGGACGGCGCGAGCAACGCCGGTCAGGCCCCGCTGCAGGAGGCGCAGGACGCCGCGAAGCGCAACGTGCCGATCTACACCATCGCGTACGGCACCGACAACGGGTACGTCGACCTCGACGGGCAGAGGGACAGGGTGCCGCCCGACCCGGCGACCCTCACCGCCATCGCCCAGGCGACCAAGGGCCAGGAGTACAGCGCGGACAACGTGTCCCAGCTCAAGAACGCGTACAGCAGCATCAAGTCCGAAGTGGGCTACGAGAGCAGGGTCAAGGAGATCACGGCGACGGCCGCCGGTGTCGGCCTCGTGTTCGCGCTGCTGGCCGCGGTGGGGGCCCTCGTCCTGGGGGCGAGGTGGGCATGATCCCCACCGACTACTTCTTCCCCGAGCGCCTGTGGGCGCTGCTGGCCGTCCCGGTGCTCGCAGGCGTGTACGCGGTGCTCGCCTGGCAGAAGGGACGAGCCGGCACGCGGCGGGCGCCGGGCAGCCTCGAGCTGCTGGTACGCAAGCAGGCCGCATGGAAGCGGCACGTCGCCGTGGCCGCGTCCATCCTCAGCCTCGCCTCGCTCGTCGTCGCGTGGGCCATGCCCCGCGGCTACACGCTCGTCCCGCGGGACCGCGCGACGGTCGTCATCGCCATCGACGTGTCGAAGTCGATGGAGGCGGAGGACGTGAAGCCCACCCGGCTCCAGGCTGCGCAGGAGGGCGCCGAGAACTTCATCTCGATCCTGCCGGCCGGCTTCAACGTGGCCCTCGTGGCGTTCGCGGGGACGGCGTCCCTCGTCGTGCCGCCCACCACGGACAGGGGCGCCGTGGTGGGCGGCATCCGGAACCTCCAGCTCGCGCCGTCGACGGCCATCGGGGAGGGCATCTACACCTCTCTCGACGCGCTCGCGCTCGTCCCGGAGGACCCGAACCACCCGGGCGCGACGCCGCCGGCAGCGGTCGTGCTGCTGTCCGACGGCGCGTCGAACCTGGGGCGCAGCTCTGCGCAGGCCGCCTCCGATGCGAAGAAGAAGGGCGTCCCCGTCTACACGATCGCCTACGGGACCGCCGGTGGGTACGTCGTCGACTCTCGCGGCCAGCGCCAGCCCGTACCGGTCGACCACGCCGAGCTCCAGCGCATCGCGGACAACTCCGGAGGGAAGAAGTTCTCGGCGGCGTCCGCCGGAGAGCTCAAGCAGGTGTACGACACGATCGCCCACCAGATCGGCTACGAGAAGGTGGAGGCGGAGATCACGGAGAAGTACGCGGGCATCGCGACCATCTTCGGGATCCTCGCCGCTCTGGCGGCCGTGTCGCTGGGAGCCCGCTGGCCGTGAGCGAGGTGGGGGAGCGGGTCGCGGAGATCCGTGCACAGGTGTCCGCGGCGTGCGTGGAAGCGGGACGGGACGCGGGCGAGGTGCGGCTCCTGGCGGTCTCGAAGACGCGTCCGGCGCAGACCGTGCGACAGGCGTACGAGGCAGGCTGCCGGTGGTTCGGCGAGAACCGGCTCCAGGAGCTTCGGGAGAAGGCCGGGGAGCTCGCCGAGCTGCGCGACCTGTCCTGGTCGGTGATCGGGCACGTGCAGCGGAACAAGGCGCAGATCGTCGTCGACCTCGCCGCAGAGCTCCAGTCGCTGGACTCGGTGGACCTCGCCGCGGAGCTCGAGCGCCGGTTGGACGCCGCGGACAGGACCCTCGACGTCCTCGTCCAGGTCAACACCTCGGGCGAGGTGACGAAGTCGGGGCTCCGCCCCGAGGAGGTGGGCGCCTTCGCGAAGGCGCTCCGTCCGTACGAGCGGCTCGTCCCCAGGGGCCTCATGACGATCGCGCTGCCTTCGGACGACGACCGTGAGGTGGCGGCGTGCTTCGAGTCGCTGAGGTCCGTACAGGCGCGGCTTCGCGACACGGACGGAGAGGGCTGGGACGAGCTCTCCATGGGCATGTCGAGCGACTTCCGGCTCGCGATCGCCCACGGTTCCACGTGTGTACGGATCGGCTCGGCCCTCTTCGGCCCCCGCCTCTGACCCGCCCGGCCGTCATGCGCCCCGGGAGCGCCGCGGACCTCGACGGGGAGGCAGGCGGACTTCCGCAACCCGTACGAGGCCTCAGGCGGCTCCGCCCGGCTTGCGATACGCCAGCGTGGCGAGGGCGATGGCCCCGACGACGATGACCACCCCGAGGCCCACGTGGAACCACACCGCCTTGATCTCGCCGAGCACGATCTGCAGCACCATGAGGACGGCGATGCCGCCGGCGTGCATGAGGAGGCCCCGGCTGCCGCCTTTGCGGAACCACACGTACGCCGCGACGGTCGCGGCGATCGTGGCGAGGAGTGACACGTACCC
>DASSQF010000380.1:0-2540 GCA_035702685.1 Propionibacteriaceae bacterium | reverse complement strand
GACTCATGCGAGCCGTCGTGACGGACGGTGCGCGCCACCTCGCACCCCACGGAGTCCTGCAGGTCCTCGGCAACTGGGCGCACGTGGCCGGGCAGCCGTGGGACGAGCGGTTGGCGGGCTGGATCGCGGGCACAGGCTGCGACGCTCTCGTCATCCAGCGCGAGGTGCTCGACCCGTACGAGTACATCGAGATCTGGCTCGCCGACGCGGGGCTCGCCGGAACGGCCGGCTATGCGAGCGCGTACGAGGGGTGGCTCGACTACTTCGACCACCTGGGCGTCACAGGCATCGGCATGGGCTGGGTGACCCTCGTGAACGCGGGCCGGGACGTGCCCGACGTACGGGTCGAGGAGTGGACGCACGCCGTCGAGCAGCCGGTCGGCCCCGCACTCGCTGCCCAGCTGGGCTCCGTCGATGCCGCCCGCTGGAGTGACGATCAGGTCCTGGACCACTCATGGCGGCTGACGAGCGACGTGGTCCAGGAGACGCTGGGTGCGCCCGGTGCCGAGGACCCGAGTCACATCGTGCTGCGCCAGCAGCGTGGCCTCCGGCGGGCGGTCGAGGTGGATACGGCACTCGGCGGCACGCTCGGCGCGTGCGACGGCGACCTCACCCTGCGCGAGATCCTCGGGGCCGTCGCGCAGCTGCTCGGCGTCCCCCTGTCGGACCTCGTCGCTGACGTCCTGCCCCGCTTCCGACGACTCGTCGCGGAGGCGTGGTTCGACTGATCTACCCCGCGCTGGACCTCATCCAGGGAACTTTGACGGGACCGCTGGATCGGCCAGGCACCGTGACGGACCGTTGGATCCACGAAGACTCGGACACGCGCCCGGTGAGCCGTCGGGCTCGTAGCCTCTCGACGACGAGCACACACCCTCTCGCCGGCTCGTACAGAGCCACTCGGGGACGGGGGCAGCGTGCTTCCTGCCCTCGCACACGCCACCCCGGCGGGGGCGGAGGAGCGCCGGAGGCCGGGCTGCGACCACGCCCCATGAGCGCGCCACCCAGCGGCCGCTGTCCGGTTCAGGGGTGGGCTCGGAGGCGGTTTGGTGGTTCTGGTCTACAGTGACGACGTTTCCGTACCTGAAGGAGTGCCCGTGGCAGGCCGCCGACTCGTGATCGTCGAGTCGCCGACGAAGGCGACCAAGATCGCCTCGTACCTCGGCGCGGGCTACATCGTCGAGTCGAGCCGTGGCCACGTGCGCGACCTGCCGACGAGCGCCTCGGAGGTACCGGACAAGTACAAGAAGGAGCCCTGGGCCCGTACCGGCATCGACGTCGACCACGGGTTCACGCCGCTCTACGTCGTCACCGCCGACAAGAAGGCGACCATCAAGTCCCTCAAGGCGAAGCTGGCCGATGCCGACGAGCTCCTGCTCGCCACCGACGGTGACCGCGAGGGCGAGGCCATCGCGTGGCACCTCCTGCAGGAGCTCAAGCCGAAGGTGCCCGCGCGCCGGATGGTGTTCCACGAGATCACCCCGCAGGCCATTGCCGACGCCGTCGCCAACCCCCGCGACCTCGACACCGACCTCGTCGACGCGCAGGAGACCCGGCGCATCCTTGACCGGCTGTACGGCTACGAGGTGAGCCCCGTCCTGTGGCGCAAGGTCATGCCGAGGCTCTCCGCCGGGCGCGTCCAGTCCGTCGCCACCCGCCTCGTCGTCGACCGGGAGCGCGAGCGCATCAGCTTCGTCCCCGCCTCGTACTGGGACGTCGACGCGACGCTCGACGCCGGTCCGGAGGCCACACCCAGCACCTTCACCGCCCGCCTCACGGCGGTCGGCGGCACCCGCGTCGCCCAGGGCCGCGACTTCACGTCCCACGGCACGCTCCGCGGGACGCTCGTCCACCTGGACCAGACCGCCGCGGAGACCGTCGCCACCGCGATCCGGGGTGCGAACGTCTCCGTGACGAGCGTCGACGCGAAGCCGTACACGCGGCGTCCGTACGCACCCTTCCGCACGACCACGCTCCAGCAGGAGGCCGGCCGCAAGCTCGGCTTCACCGCGCAGCGCACGATGTCGGTCGCCCAGGACCTGTACGAGGGTGGCTGGATCACGTACATGCGTACCGACTCGGTGACGCTGTCCGACACGGCGATCGCCGCGGCCCGCGCGGCCGTGCTCAGCCTGTACGGGCCGAGCTACCTGCCACCCAAGCCCCGGGTCTACGCATCGAAGGTCAAGAACGCCCAGGAGGCGCACGAGGCCATCCGTCCGGCCGGGGAGACCTTCCGCACCCCGGCGCAGACCGGTCTGCGCGGCGACGAGTTCCGCCTGTACGAGCTGATCTGGATGCGCACCATCGCCTCCCAGATGCGAGACGCCGAGGGCGAGCAGGTGACCGTCAAGATCACCGCGCAGCCGCCGGCCGGGACCGGTCAGCCGTCCTGCGGTTTCACCTCCACCGGCACCACGATCACCTTCCCCGGCTTCATGAAGGCCTACGTCGAGTCCAGCGACGAGGCCTCGTCCGACGAGGACGCGCGACGCATTCCCCAGCTCATCGAGGGACAGCCGCTGCGGCCCGAGGAGGTC
>DASSQF010000379.1:0-2422 GCA_035702685.1 Propionibacteriaceae bacterium | reverse complement strand
CGACCCAGGTGGACCCGGGTGCCGTCCACCTCGAGCGTGAAGGCCCCCATCAGGTGGAGATGCATCGGCAGGGAGCGCCCGGTCGCCTTCCCACGCATGTGATCCCCCCCCGACGGGGCACCGGCGTGAGGGAATCCCCGTCCTCTTCCCCACCAAGTTCGCGATGGTTGCGCGAGATGTCAAGCCCCAGGCCCCTCGCGACAGTCACGGCGGACGTGTCGTCGGGCCACCCAAGGGCCGGTGGATCCGGTCAGGACTCGAACGAGGCGAGCCAGTCCTCGATGGTCGCGAGGGCCTCGTGGGGACTCCCGGTGACGCGGACGGTGTCACTGCCGCCCGCGGGGTCGGTCATGGTCACACGCACCAAGGACACGGTGCCGTCTGCCTCGCGCCAGACGCTCGCCACGAGCACGCCGTCGGCATCCGCCGACGCTGTTGCGTCTCCCATTGCCCCCCCATTGTTCGGGTGTGGGCTCCCGTGACCCAACAAGTGTTCCCATTCCCCTTGGTTTTGTAGCACGCGTTTCGGCGGCGGGGGCACGAAATCTGGAACTCGACCGCCCGGAGTGACGCTGCCATCACGCCGCAATCACGCCTGAGTAACGCCCCGATCACTCTCGGGTCACGCCGATGGCCTTCAACTGATCTCGATCATCCGGTCACCATTCGCGCAGAGGGGGTGAATCACATGCGAAACGAACTGACCATCCACGAGCTCGACGCCGAGTTCATCGAGCTTCTCCCGGAGCGGGAGACGCTGAGCGGCTTCGGCAACTGGAACTGGGCCGCGGTGTACGCGTCCAACTCGTCGCTGGCACTGAACGCCGCCACCTTCGGGAACGCAACGGCCAACAGCGCTGCGTGGCAGAGCGTCTCCGTCACCCAGGGCGGCTGAGAGCCAGGGGGCCCGGTGTGGCCCCTGTGAGCGTCGCCACCAGCGACGTGAAGGAGATGAACACGCATGCGAACACTTCCCGAAGTGGGGACGGCGGAACTCGACGCGGCAACGGCCCAGTTGCTGCCGACGCGAGAGACGCTCAGCTGCTACGTGGGCTGCGTCAACGTCACGAATGTCGTCGGGGTCAATCTGGCCATCGCCGTCAACGCGGCGAGTATCAACGCCAGCGCCAACGCCATCGCGGCGCAGTACCTCGCGAGCGCCGGCATCTCGTAGTCCGCACCGACATGGCGGCGGGCGTGCACGCTCTGGGCGCGCCCGCCGTCATTCCAGAGCACCCAGAGCACCCAGAGCACCCACCAGAGCTATGGACACGACTGTGAACCACTCGGCGCCTCGGGCCCCGGAAGCTGGCGCGCCGACGGTCGCGCGGCCCGTCGAGAGCGACGACGAGAGGGACGTGGTCGAGGGCTGGCAGGTCGCCCCTGGGGTGGCGGACCTGGGAGCGGCCCACGGTTCCGGCCTCACGGCCAGGAGCTACCTGGTACGCCGGGACGACGGGCAGGTCATCCAGCTCTCCGAGCTGCTGTATCTCGTCCTGTGTCACCTCGACCCGGGGAGGGCGACCGGCGACGTTGCCGACGCCATCAGCCTGGACTTCGGCCGGCGACTCTCGAGCGAGGGTCTGCGACACCTGGTGCAGGCCCGGCTGATTCCCCTCGGTCTTGTCACCGCGACCGACCTCGATCCACCGCCCGCCCCCCGTGCCAAGCCGCTGCTGTCCCTGACCTTCCGGGGCACGCTGATCCCGGCCTGGGTCGTGAGACCCGTGGCCAGCGGGTTGGCATGGTGCTACGCGACACCCCTCGTCCTCGGGGTGTCGGCGGGGTTCGTCGCCATGGACGTCGCGCTGGTGCGCCAGGGGGACCTTCTCAACGCCTTCGAGCAGCTCGTTGCCACACCGGTGATGTTCCTGCTCATCCTCCTGGTGCTGAACGTCGCGGCCCTCGTGCACGAGCTGGGTCACGCCGCGGCCTGTCGGTACGGTGGAGCGGCACCCGGGCGAATCGGAGTCGGCGTCTACATCGTGTATCCGGCGTACTTCACCGACGTCACCGATGCCTACCGGCTCAGCCGTGCGGGCCGGATCAGGACGGACCTGGGTGGGCTCTACTTCAACGCATGGACCGTGCTCGCGCTCGGGGCCGGTTACCTCGTGACCGGCAGTCCGCTGCTCCTGCTGACCACCGCCATGCTGCAGGTACAGATGGTCCAACAGCTGGTCCCGGCGGTCCGCTTCGACGGCTACTACGTCCTGGCCGACATCGCCGGCGTACCGGACCTGTTCGTCCGTGTCGGCCCGGTACTGCGAAGCCTGCTACCGGGGCGTCCTCCCGACCCCCGGGTGGTGGAGCTGCGGCCCTCCGCTCGGCGAACCGTGGTGGCGTGGGTCCTGGTCGTCGTCCCCCTACTGACGTTCGCCTTCGGGTGGCTCATATGGACCCTGCCGTTCTTCATCCACCA
>DASSQF010000378.1:0-8474 GCA_035702685.1 Propionibacteriaceae bacterium | reverse complement strand
GCGCTGGCAGTCGACCGCTTCCACGGCCCTGCCGGGCTGCTCGCCCCGGTCGAGCGACTGCTGCGGATCCAGCGCACGGACGTGCTCGCGGCACTGGCACTGGCCGGCACCGTGAACATCGCGATGCTGCTCTACGCGGCCAGGGCCCTCACGAGCCTTCAGGGCGACACGATCCAGGACGCGCACACGATGCTCAGCGCCACCCTGGGCCCCGTCGCCGCGGCGTTCCTCGGCGCCGGCCTGCTGGCGTCCGGGGTGGGCTCCGCGATCGTGGGGACCCACGCGGGGAGCGGCATCGCCGCGGACTCGCTGCCCGTCCGGATCTCGCCCCTGTGGACCCGGGCCGTCACCATCACGCCCGCTGTGCTCCTCCTCCTCACGGGCGTCGCGGCCACGGCCGTGCTCGTCGCGAGCCAGGTTGTGCTGAGCTTCGGCATCGGGTTCGCCGTCGCCCCGCTCGTCTGGCTGAGCAGCCGCGAGGACGTGATGGGACCGTGGCGGATCAGGCGCTGGCTGCGCATCGTCTCCTGGGTGGTGGTCGCCGTCATCGTGGCCCTCAACCTGGCCCTCGTCGTGACCTGGCTCTAGGTGCCGCTCACCAGGCGTACGCCTCCGGGGCGGGCTTCGAGCCGTTCGGCCCGGGCGCCGGGAAGATCTCGTCCAGTCGCTCCAGCGTCTCGGCGTCGAGAGTGATCTCCGTGGCGTGAACGGCCCCGTCGAGCTGTGCCTGCGTCCTCGGACCGACGATGGGTGCGGTGACGCCCTCGCGGCTCAGCAGCCAGGCGAGGCCGACGTCGGCCGGGTCCTCGCCGAGGTCGGCGCACAGCGCCTCGTACGCCTCGAGCGTCTTCCGGTGCGTCTCGAGACCCTCGCCCGAACGGCCCTTGCCCGTGCGCGAGCCGCCGCCCTCGCGCTCCTTGCGGAGCGCTCCCGAGAGCAGACCGCCGTGGAGCGGCGACCAGGGGATGACGCCGATGCCGTACGCGATCGCGGCCGGCAGGACCTCCAGCTCCACCCAGCGGGTGAGCAGGTTGTAGATCGACTGCTCGCTCACGAGCCCGAGGAAGTGGCGCGCCTTGGCCGCCTCCTGGGCCTGCACGAGGTTCCAGCCGGCGAAGTTCGAGCTCCCGACGTACAGGATCTTGCCCTGCTGCCGCAGCACCTCCATGGCCTCCCAGACCTCGTCGAACGGGGCGGACCGGTCGATGTGGTGCATCTGGTACAGGTCGATGTAGTCCGTCTGGAGCCGCTTCAGAGAGGCATCGCAGGCTCGGCGGATGTTGAGGGCCGAGACGTACCGCTCGTTCGGCCAGTCGCCCATGTTCCCGAACATCTTGGTCGCGAGCACCGTCTTCTCGCGACGGCCGCCGCCCTGGGCGAACCAGCGCCCGACGATCTGCTCCGTGATGCCCTCGCCGACCTTGCCCCCGTACACGTTGGCCGTGTCGAAGAAGTTGATCCCGCGCTCGTGGGCGCTGTCCATGATCGCGTGGGAGTCGGTCTGGTTGGTCTCCGGTCCGAAGTTCATCGTGCCCAGGCAGATCCGGCTCACGAGCAGTCCGCTGCGGCCGAGGTGCGTGTACTCCATAGCTTTTCCCTTCCCTGTCTCTGCTTCCGACCCTAGCCAGGGGCGGCGACGAGGACGGTCGAGGCCAGAAGTTGCCTCACGCGGATGTGTCCACGACGATCCGACCCCGCAGCACGACGTAGCGAGGGCGCGCCACGACCGCCGGGTCGGCGAGCGGATCCGACGTGTACGCGACCAGGTCAGCCCTCTCTCCCTCGCCGAGGCAGGGGCGGCCCAGCCAGTCGCGTGCCCGCCACGAGGCGGCCCCCAGCGCGAACTCCGCTCCCCCGACCTCGGCGAGCGCAGCCACCTCCCGCGCGATCCGTCCGTGGGGCCCGACACCGCCCGCGTCCGTCCCCGCGTACATGGGCACGCCCGCCTCGAACGCCTTCCTGAACGTCTCGTACCGCCGCGCGTACAGCGCTCGCATGTGCGCGGCGTAGGTCGGGAACCGCTCGGACGCTTGGTCGGCGATGCCGGGGAAGATGTCGAGGTTGTCGAGGGTGGGTACGAGCGCCACACCCCGCGCAGCCATCGTGGCGATCGTGTCGTCGTCGAGGCCGGTGCCGTGCTCGATCCCGTCGATCCCTGCCGCCACGAGCTCGGAGACGGACTGCTCGCCGAAGCAGTGGGCTGTGACGCGAGCGCCCTCGGCGTGCGCTCGCTCGATCGCGGCTCGTGCCGCCTCCGCCGGCCAGCTGGGCGCGAGGTCCCCTGCGTCACGGTCGATCCAGTCGCCCACGAGCTTCACCCAGCCGTCACCCCGTCGTGCCTGGACGGCGACCGCCTCGACGAGCTCGGAGGGCTCCACCTCCTCGGCGTAGTTGCGCAGGTACCGCTTCGTCCGGGCCACGTGCCTGCCGGCTCTGATGATCTCGGGCAGGTCGGCGCGGTCGTCGACCCATCGCGTGTCGGCGGGCGACCCGGCGTCCCGGAGGAGCAGGGCCCCCGTGTCACGGTCGGTCAGGGCCTGCGCCTCGGCCGTGGTGCGATCGACCGCTCCCTGGGAACCCAGGCCGATGTGGCAGTGCGCGTCGACGAGGCCGGGGAGGATCCACAGGTCGCGTCCCAGGGAGCGCGAGGAGGTCGGCCGTACGAACGTCACCCTCCCGCCGACGACCCACACGTCCTTGGTCTCACCCTGCGGCAGCAGCGTCCCGTGCAGGTGCAAGGGCTCGTCGACGACCGTCCCGTCGGCGGCGTGCGTGTGCGTGCTGCCGTCGTGCGTGTGCGTATGGACGAGTCCGGCGAGCAGGCCGTGGCTGTGGGACGGGCCGGTCATGGCGTCATTGTGTCGGCCCGCCGACCCGGACCGCGACTAGCGAGGGCCCTTGTTCTTCGGGTTCAGGAACTGCTGCATCTCCGGCGGGAGCTTGAAGTCCTTCATCGCCTCGGCGAGCTCCGCCTCGTTCGACGGCATGCCGCCGGCGCCGAAGACGCTGGGATCCGGTGCCTTGACCTGCGGCTGGGCCGGCGGCGCGACCTGGTTGCGCTTCGCCGGGTTCCCGGACACGCCTCGTCCCTTCTTCTTCGCGGCGGGGCCGGTACGGGCCTTCCGCGGTCCGCCCGGACCGGCGCCCATCATCCCGCCCATCGACTGCATCATCTTGCGGGCCTCGACGAACCGGTTCACGAGGTTGTTGACGTCACTGACCTGGACGCCCGCACCCTTCGCGATGCGGGCGCGGCGGGAGCCGTTGAGGATCGACACGTTGGCGCGCTCGGCCGGCGTCATCGAGAAGATGATCGCCTCGATCCGGTCGATCTCCTTCTCGTCGATCGCGTCGATCTGCTCCCGCATCTGGCCCATGCCGGGCAGCATGCCGAAGACCTTCGACAGCGGGCCCATCCTCCGCACGGCCTGCATCTGCGAGAGGAAGTCCTGCAGCCCGAACTCCCCGCCACCGAGCCCGAGCAGCTTGCTCGCGGCCTTCTGCGACTCCTCGCGGTCGAGGTGGCGCTCCGCCTGCTCGATGAGGGTGAGCATGTCGCCCATGTCGAGGATGCGGCCGGCCATCCGGTCGGGGTGGAACACGTCGAAGTCGGCGAGCTTCTCGCCGTTGGAGGCGAACATGATCGGCTTGCCGATGACGCGGGCGATCGACAGCGCCGCGCCGCCCCGTGCGTCACCGTCGAGCTTGGTGAGCACCACGCCGTCGAAGCCGACGCCCTCGGAGAACGCCTTGGCCGTGTTCACGGCGTCCTGCCCGATCATCGCGTCCACGACGAACAGGACCTCGTCCGGGTCGACGGCCGCCTTGATGTCCGCGGCCTGCTGCATGAGCTCGGTGTCGACGCCCAGGCGGCCTGCCGTGTCCACGATGACGATGTCGTGGAGGTGGTGGGTCGCGACCTCGATGGACTGCTTGGCGACCTCGACCGGGTCGCCGACGCCGTTGCCGGGCTGAGGGGCGTACGCCGCGACGCCGGCCTGCTGGGCGACGACCTGCAGCTGGGTCACGGCGTTGGGACGCTGAAGGTCCGCGGCGACGAGCATCGGGGTGTGGCCCTGCGACTTCAGCCAGACCGCGAGCTTGCCGGCGAGCGTCGTCTTGCCGGAGCCCTGGAGGCCCGCGAGCATGATGACGGTCGGCGGCTTCTTGGCGAAGCGCAGGAGGCGGGTCTCGCCGCCGAGGATCGTGACGAGCTCGTCGTTGACGATCTTGACGATCTGCTGGGCCGGGTTGAGCGCCTTGCTGAGCTCCTCGGCCCGCGCCCGCTCCCGTACCGCCGCCACGAACTCCCGGACGACCGACAGGCTGACGTCGGCCTCGAGCAGCGCGATCCGGATCTCACGGAGGGTCTCGTCGATGTCGGCGTCGGACAGCCGACCCTTGCCGCGCAGCGTGCGGAAGGTCGCGGTCAGGCGGTCACTCAGGGTGTCGAACACGGCTGATCCTTGGGTACGGAGACGGGACCGGACAAGACTACTCGGTGGGCTCGGCCTCGCCCGGCGCGCGACGCTCGTCCAGCAGGCGCTGGACCATGACGAGGTCGAGCCAGCGGCCGAACTTGCGACCGACCTCCGGCATGCGGGCCACCTCGACGAACCCGAGCCGCTCGTGCAGGCGCAGGGAGGCCTCGTTGTCCGCCGAGAGACCGCCGATCATGACGTGGAGGCCCTGGGCGGTCGCGTACTCGACGAGCTTGGTCATGAGGAGAGTGCCGAGCCCGCGCCCCCGTGCTTCCGAGGCGAGGTAGACGGAGTGCTCCACGGTCTCGCTGTACCCGGCCTTCGCACGGAACGTGCCGTACCCGGCGAAGCCGACGACCTGCCCGTCCACCTCCGCGACGAACGTCCCGTTCCGGGCCGAGTTGTGGTGCTCCAGCCAGGCCACGCGGTTCTCGAGGGTCACCGGCTCGTCGTCCCACGACGCCGTCGAGGTGAGGACGGCGTCGTTGTAGATCGCCAGGATCGCGTCGAGGTCGGCGGCCGTCGCGCGACGGATGACCGGCTCAGTCACCGAGGACGCCGTCGACGAACTGCACGGGGTCGAAGGGGGCGAGGTCGTCGACGCCCTCGCCGAGGCCGATGAGCTTCACGGGTACGCCCAGCTCGCGCTGCACCTGGACGACGATCCCGCCCTTGGCCGAGCCGTCCAGCTTCGTCAGGACGATGCCCGTCACGTCGACGACCTCCGCGAACGTACGGGCCTGGACGAGACCGTTCTGCCCTGTCGTCGCGTCGAGCACGAGCAGCACCTCGGTGACCGGTGCCACCTTCTCGATGACCCGCTTCACCTTGCCGAGCTCGTCCATGAGGCCGGTCTTCGTGTGGAGGCGGCCTGCCGTGTCCACGAGGACGACGTCCGCGCCGCTGTCACGGCCGGCCGCCACCGCGGTGTACGCGACGGACGCCGGGTCGGCGCCTTCGGCGCCCCGTACCGTCTCCACGCCGACCCGCTCGCCCCACGTCGTGAGCTGGTCCGCGGCGGCGGCACGGAACGTGTCCGCGGCGCCGAGCACGACCGTACGGCCCTCGGCGACGAGGACCCGGGCGAGCTTGCCCACTGTCGTCGTCTTGCCGGTCCCGTTGACCCCGACCACGAGGACGACGCCCGGGAGGTCCTCGCCGTCCGGGCCTTCGCCACCGGTCGCGTGCACCGTACGGTCGAGGTCCGGACCGACCAGCGCGATGAGCTCCTGGCGGAGGACGTCGTGGGCCTTCGCCGGGTCGACCACCCCGTCGACAGCGAGCCGCTGGCGCAGCCGCGTCGTGAGCTCCGTGGCGGGACCGACACCGAGGTCGGAGGTGATGAGGGTCGTCTCGAAGTCGTCCCACGTCGCCTCGTCCAGGCGGTTCTGGGACAGGAGGTCCGCGAGGCCGCGCGCGAGGGCGTTCTGGCTGCCCGCGAGGCGGCGCCGCAGCCGTACGAGCCGGGATGCCGGCGCCTCGGGGACGTCGAGCGCCTTCGTGGTGGGCTCGGCGGTCCCGGCGGACGGGAGCGCCTCGCCCCCTTCAGCCTCTGCCGGGCGGGCGGGTGCGGCCGGCGATGGCAGCACCGGTCGCTCCTCGACGGGCGGAAGGGCCTTGCCGCGGGCCCGTACGACGAGGACGCCGGCCACGAGCACGACGATGACGGCAGCCGCGATGACGAGCCAGTAGACGGGGTTCACGGCGTCATCCTACGGGGAGGCGAGGGGCGCGCTCCGACCGCACGAGCGGGGCGAGCAGCCTCAGTGACGCGCCTCGAGGAGGCGGAGGAGCGCCTGCGGCGGCTCGGCCTCTCCGTTGAGGTGCTGGGCCGTACGACGCATGAGGGCGGCGAAGCGGGTGCCGGAGTAGCGACCCCCCAGGCCGGCGATCCCGACGGTGACGACGAGCGCCAGACCGACGATGATGGCAAGGATGACCGTCATGGCGACGATGGCCGAGAGCATGACACAGACCTTTCGCAGGGGAAGCGCGGATCCAGTGTCACGCGCCCCCCGAGGTGGAGCAGGACGCCACGCCGCCGGCTAGTCGCCGTCGTCGCGAAGTCGTTGGGAGATGACCGCCGACACTCCATCGCCGCGCATGGTCACGCCGTAGAGCGCGTCGGCCACCTCCATCGTACGCTTCTGGTGCGTGATGACGAGCAGCTGAGACGTCGCCCGGAGCTCCTCGTAGATCTCCAGCAGCCGGCCCAGGTTGGTGTCGTCGAGCGCCGCCTCGACCTCGTCGAGGATGTAGAACGGGCTGGGCCGGGCCTTGAACAGGCTCACGAGGAACGCGACGGCGACGAGCGACCGCTCCCCGCCGGACAGCAGCGACAGCCGCTTGATCTTCTTGCCCGCGGGACGCGCCTCCACCTCCACGCCGGTGGTCAGCCAGTCCCCCGGCTCGGTCAGCACGAGTGACCCCTCGCCACCCGGGAACAGTCGGGAGAAGACCCCCTCGAACTCGCGGGCGACGTCCTCGTACGCCTGCGCGAACACCTCCCGGACCCGCGCGTCGACCTCGTCGACGATCTCCAGGAGGTCCCCCTTCGTCCGTCGCAGGTCCTCGAGCTGGTTCGACAGGAACGAGTGCCGCTCCTGCATCGCGTCGAACTCCTCGAGCGCGAGAGGGTTGACCTTGCCGAGCACCTGGAGGTTGCGCTCCGCGACCCGCAGGCGCCGCAGCTGCTCCTCACGTACGTACGGGACAGGGTCGGGCGTCTCGTCGTCCGCCGCGAGCGGCAGGCCGTCGTCCGTGACGAGGACGGGTACGGGCTGGTCGGGTCCGTACTCCGCCATGAGCGTCTGCGGCTCGATGCCCACCTCGGCGAGTGCACGCTCGCCCAGTGCCTCGATCCGCATCCGCTGCTGGGAGCGCGCGAGCTCGTCGCGGTGGGCCGTGTCGACGAGCCCCTCCAGCTCCTTGGCGAGGTGCCGTACGGATGCACGCGCGTGGCCGAGCACCTCGTTCGCCTCCGCCCTGTCCCGGTCGGCGGCGTCACGCTCCGCCGCGATCGCGGCGCGGGAGACCTCGAGCCGTTGGAGAAGGTACGAGGCGCCCGCGTGCACCGCGCGGGCCGTCTCACCCTCGCGGCGCAGCTGCTCGCGCCGTGCCTCGGCCCGCGCCCTGGCCTGGCGCTCGGCCTGTGCGGCGGCTCGCAGGGACTCGGCTCGGCCGGCGGCCGCCCTGCTGCGCTCCTCGACGGTGCGCAGGGCGAGTCGCGCCTCCATCTCGGCGGAGCGTGCGCGCCGTGCCGCGTCGGCCAGGCTGTCGCGCTCCGTCGGGTCCGGCTCGGCGAGCTCGCCCTCGGCCGATGCCAGCGCCAGCCGGGCGGACATCTCCTCGAGGGCTGCCACGTCTCGCGCCCGAGCCGCCTCGGTCTCGGCGATCTGCGCGTCGAGCCGCTCCGCCTCGCCGCGCGCCGCACGCCCGGTCTGGTTCAGCTGGCCCAGCTGCTCGGCGAGCGCGTTCTGCTGTGCGTCCGACTCGTTGAGCCTCGCGAGGGCCACGTCCAGTCGGGCTTGGGCCTCCTCGAGTCGAGCGGTGACGGACGTCACGGCGAACGTGATGCGCTCGACCTCGTGCTGGGCTGCGGTGAGCTGCTCGGCCGCCTGGTCCACGGCCGCCTGTACCTGGATGAGGCTCGGCCGCGCCCCTGAGCCTCCGCTCGCGAACCACTCCGACAGCACGTCCCCGTCGCGGGTGACCGCGGTGACGTCGGGGAGCTGGCGCACGAGGCTGCGGGCGGCGTGGAGGTCGTCGACGACGGCCATCTTGCGGAGGAGCCGCCGGAGTGCGCTCTCGACGTGCGGGTCGGCGGTGACGACCTCGACCGCGTAGCGCGCGGTCGACGGCAGTGCCGGCCACGCCTCCGTGGACTCCTTCGCTCCCCCGAGCAGCATCCCCGCGCGGCCGAGGTCCTCGGCCTTGAGGTGAGCGAACGCTCCGAGGGCCGCGTCCAGGTCGGCGACGGCGACCGCGTCTGCG
>DASSQF010000377.1:0-2496 GCA_035702685.1 Propionibacteriaceae bacterium | reverse complement strand
CTCGACGACCTTGTCGAGGTACTCGCGCTGCATGTCGAGCGCCGACAGCTCACGGCCGTTGGCCAGGCGCACCGTGGCTCGTCCGCTCGGGTCGTGGCTCATCGTGCGGATGGCGCGGATGGGGTTCTCCATCGACAGGTCGCGCATGACGACCCCCGCTTCGATCATCCGCAGGACGAGGTCGGCACTGCCGACCTTGAGCAGGTTGGTCGTCTCGGACATGTTGGAGTCGCCGACGATGACGTGGAGGCGTCGGTAGCGCTCGGCGTCCGCGTGCGGCTCGTCACGGGTGTTGATGATCGGCCGGCTGCGGGTCGTGGCCGATGACACGCCCTCCCAGATGTGGTCGGCGCGCTGGCTGACGGCGAAGCTGGCCCCGTGGGCCGTGGTGACGACCTTCCCGGCGCCGCACATGATCTGGCGGCTGATGAGGAAGGGGATGAACATGTCGGACACCCGCTGGAAGTCGCCGGTGCGCCCGTAGAGGTAGTTCTCGTGGCAGCCGTAGGAGTTGCCCGCGGAGTCGGTGTTGTTCTTGAAGACGAAGATCTCGCCCTCGACCCCGTCGTCGCGCAGGCGACCCTGGGCATCCTCGACGAGCCCCTCGAGGATGCGCTCCCCCGCCTTGTCCTGGACGACGAGCTCGCGCACGGAGTCGCACTCGGCCGTCGCGTACTCCGGGTGCGAGCCGACGTCGAGGTAGAGGCGAGCGCCGTTGCCGAGGAAGACGTTGCTCGAGCGGCCCCATGCGACGACGCGACGGAACAGGTAGCGGGCGACCTCGTCCGGGGTCAGCCGACGCTGGCCCTGGGTGGTGCAGGTGACGCCGTACTCGTTCTCGATCCCGAAGATCCGCCGCTCCATGGACCAACTCTAGGTGGCGGCCGGCTCTTGACCGGGTCCGACCGGCCCCTTGTGGACGACGTCCGCACAACCACGGGCCCGGGGGTCCAGCACCCGGGACAGGTCCGGGGGTGCCTGCCGGTCCACGGTGGGGTCAGGGTTGCGCCGTCGCACACGGTCCGTGGCACGGTGACCGGAGTCCGGCGACGCCTGCCACAATGTCGCCGTCCCCTCATGCCGTGTCCCTCCACCTCCTCTGCATTGGACGGAAATGATCGACAGACCCCACTTCAAGTTCTCCCGCCGCGGCTACGAGCCGGAGGAGGTGGACGCCTTCATCGAGTCGCAGAACCGCACGCTTCAGGCGGCCAAGAAGGACGCCGCCGAGCGGAGCGTCGAGCTGACGAAGCTCAACGCAGCCCTGTCCGACCTGCGGGGCCAGCTCGGGCAGCAGGCCCGCGTCATGGCGGAGCTGAAGAACGCGTCCGCGGGCCCCGCGCAGAGCTACGCCGACCTCGGTGAGCGGATCACGCAGATCCTCACGCTCGCCGACCAGGAGGCCGCGGAGATGCGCAACCGCGCGGCGGCCGACGCCGAGGAGATCCGCGAGCGGGCCAACCGTGCCGCCGCGGACCTGAAGACGACCACGACGACGTACGCGGACCAGGCCCGGGCGCGTGCAGACGAGGAAGCCGTGCGGGTCATCGCGCAGGCCAACCGGGAGGCCCAGGCCGTCGTGGCCGAGGCGCAGAGCGTCATGGCGGCCCAGCGTCAGGAGGCGGCCGCCGAGCTCGAGGCCCAGCGCCTCAAGGCCTCGACCGCCTCCGCGGAGCTCGAGGTCAGCCTGGCTGCTCGCCGCGAGTCGGCGGACGCGGAGTTCGAGGCCCGTCGCCAGCAGATGGAGGCCGCGTTCACCGAGAGCGAGGCCCGTATGCGTCAGCTGACCCAGCGCGCCGAGCAGGACGCCAACGAGATGCGGGCTCGGGCCAAGCGCATGCTCGAGACGGCCCAGAGCCAGGCCGACCAGATCGTGTCCGAGGCCCGCGACCACGCATCTCGGGTGCGCGAGGAGTCCGAGCGCGAGCTCGCCGCCGCCTCCGCGCAGCGCGACAGCATCACGGGGCAGCTGGCGAACGTCCGCCAGATGCTGGCGACCCTCGGTGGTGGCGCCGTGGTGGAGTCGCTCGACTCCCCGGCGACGGCCCAGGGAGCCGACGTCTCCGGCGGGGCTGCGGCCCAGGCCGGCGCGGCGCAGCCGCAGGCCAGGGCCCAGACCCAGGCCGCGGGCGTGCAGCAGCGCACCGCGAACGACAACCACGGAGCCGACGCCGGCGAGGACCCCACGCCCGCCGCTCAGCCGACGGCGGGCACCCAGGCCGGTCCCGCTGGCGCAGCCGACCAGGTCGACGAGGTGGCTGCGCAGGCCGCAGGGGCCTCGGAGCCCGGTTCCCCGGCCGCCCAGCGCGACGAGGCCGGTGAGCAAAAGGCCGAGGACGCTTCCGAGCCTGCCGGGGACGGGCCGGCGCACCAGACAGGTGCGACCGGCAAGCGTGTGGGCGCCAGCCGCCGCTGATCTCGTCGACTCAGAGACATCGAGAGGGCCGCCCCCTTCCGGGGGCGGCCCTCGTGCGTCCGCAGCCGGTCAGCCGACCG
>DASSQF010000376.1:0-2555 GCA_035702685.1 Propionibacteriaceae bacterium | reverse complement strand
GTACGTGGCCATGCACACGGATACTGCCGGACGGGGGGCGCCGGGGGCCGGCCTCGAGGGGGTCTGCCCCGCCGCACCCAGGGGAACGTCCGCGCCCAGGGTGGGATGAAGCCGCCGGATGCTCGGTCTGGGCTTGGGTCTCGTGCCGGAGCGTCCGAGGAGGCCGTCGCGGAGGCCGGAACCGATCGCGGAGAGCTTCGCCGTGCGGTCCTCCTCGAACGCGATGACCTTCCCGACGCCGAGGGCCAGCCCCAGAGCGGTGCGCAGGGTCCAGGCGGGGGCGTGGAGGAGCTCTCCGGAACGTCCCAGCAGCAGGAAGTTCCGGTACTTGTAGTACTGCCGGTCGGCGGGGTGGTTGCTCGTCGTGACCTCGTGCACGAACGGCACGCGGTGCGTGGAGGCGCGACCGATCGAGTGCTGGAGGACGGCGCTCGGCTCCACGGCGATCTTCCAGCCGGCCTCGCGGAGCCGCAGGCACAGGTCCCAGTCGACGAAGTCGATGACGAGGGCCGCGCGGAACCCTCCGACGTGCCGCAGGGCGCTCACCCGGCACAGCGAGCCGGAGGTCAGGGCGCGGTCGACCTCGTACCAGTGACCGGCCCGGGGGTCGCCCTGCAGCGTCCTGCCCGTCTCCTCGTCCACGACGACAGGCGCGACGACCGCCGTGCGGGCACTGTCCGTCGCCGGGCTGTGGACCAGACGGTCGACGACGTCCGGCGTGAGGCGGCTGTCCTGGTCGAAGGTCAGGAGCCAGTCGGCGCTCGTCGTCTCGACGGCTCGTGCGAGGGCACCTGCGACGCCGGTGTTGGTGTCGAGCAGCGTGAGGGTCGCACCGGCCGCCGCGCACGCCTCGAGGACGTCGGACCCGCTGGTGGACGCGTTGTCCACGATCTCGACCGGGATCCCCGCGCTGACAAGGGCGCTCACCAGGTCGAGGAGGGAGTGGGACGGGTTGTACGAGACGATGGCCGCACCCACTTCCATGGCGTCACCCTATCCGGGCGCGCCGTCGCCCCACGCCTTCGGCACGGTCCCGGATGGGCGCCGGGTCGGGCGGGACGGCAGACTGTCCCCATGCGCGAGACCGTCTGCTACGTGACCCAGGTCTACCGCCCTGAGAACGTCGGGGTGGCGATCTGGGTCGCCGAGGAGCTCGAGCGGATCGGCTGGGACGTGACCGTGCTGACCGGCATCCCGAACTACCCGACGGGTGTCGTCGCCGAGGGGTACCGGGCGGACCGGGCGAGCAGGGAGCTGATCCGGGGCATCGAGGTGAGGCGGACCCCGCTGTACCCCAGCCATGACACGAACCCCGTGGGCAGGATGCTCAACTACACCTCGTGGGCCCTGTCGAGCACGTACTACGGACTCGGCGACATCCGTCGGGCGGGGCTCGCCGTCGTGCACTCGACGCCCGTCACCGCGAACCTCGCGCCCATGGTGGCGCGCGTCCTGTTCGGGACCCCGTACGTGACGATGATCATGGACCTGTGGCCCGACTCGGTCTTCCAGTCGGGCTTCCTCACCTCGGGGCTCGTGCGGCGCGTGGCGGACGTGGTCCTCAGCGCGTTCGCGCGGTGGTCGTACCGGCTGGCCTCCCACGTCACCGTCCTGAGCCCGTCCATGAAGCAGGTGCTCGTGGACCGCGGGGTCCCTCCCGAGAAGATCAGCCTCGTCTACAACTGGGTCGACGAGTCGCTCTTCGCGGCCCCCGCTGAGCCGGATCCCACCCTGCGTCAGGAGCTCGGGCTCACCGACGACGACTTCGTCGCCATGTACGCCGGTGCGCACGGCATCGCCCAAGGTCTCGGTGTCCTCGTCGAGGCCGCCGCGCTGCTCGAGGGGTCGGAGCGCATCCACATCGTCACGGTGGGCGACGGGATCGACGGGGAGCGGCTGCGCGCGCTGGCGGAGGAGCTGGGGGTCACCGACAGGGTGCACTTCCTCGGCCGTCGCCCGATGGCGACGATGCCGGGCCTGCTCGCGGCGGCCGACCTCCAGGTCGTGTGCATCTCGGACACCCCGCTGTTCCGCGTCAACATGCCGAGCAAGATCCCGTCGGTGCTGGCCGGCGGCCACCCGCTGCTCGTCGTCGCCGTGGGCGACCCCGCCGACGTCGTCACCGACGCCGACGCCGGGCTGTCGGCCTCGCCGAACGACCCCGCCGACGTCGCGGACGCCCTGCGCCGGGCCAAGGAGGCGGGCGCCGATATGCTGCGCGAGATGGGTGAGCGGGGCCGCGACCTGTACGAACGGGAGATGTCCGCGGCGATCGGCGGCGCACGGCTCACCGAGATCCTCCACCGGGCCAAGCGGAAGGGCCGCTCGTGACAGACAGCAAGGACGCGACCGAGGCGATCGCCAGCGTCGCCGGCCGGATCGTGACGATCACGGGCGGTACGGGCTCGTTCGGGTCCACGATGGCCCGTCACCTGCTGGCCCACGGCGTGCGGCAGGTCAACGTGCTGAGCCGCGACGAGGCGAAGCAGGACGCGATGCGCCGCACGTTCGCGGACGAGCGGATGCGCTTCTTCCTCGGCGACGTCCGCGACATC
>DASSQF010000375.1:0-13870 GCA_035702685.1 Propionibacteriaceae bacterium | reverse complement strand
CCGCGGTCGGCGGTGAACAGCGGGTTCATCGGCTCGAGCGCGAGCCGTACCCCCTTGTCGGACGCGTAGGGGACCAGCCGTCCGATCCGGTCCGCGACGCGCTGCCGGGCCGCGACGAGGTCCTTGTCGGCGGCGTCCTCGGGGGTGTGCGGCATGTCCATGAGCTCGTAGGCGGCGGGCAGCCCGCCCACCACCATGACGAGCTCGCGCGTCCCGATCGCGGCGGCCTCGTCGATCGCACGGAGGTTGTCGGCGAACGCCTTCTCGGCGGTCGCGTCGTCGCGGGCGGTGATGAAGCCGCCGCGGCACAACGTGGAGGCGCGGAGACCCGCGTCGGCGATGAGCTGTGCCGCCTTCTCGGTACCCACCTCCTCCACGCGGTCCCGCCAGGGGCCGACCGCGCCCAGCCCGGCGGCCTTCGCCGCCGCCACGCACTCAGCCAGCGTGTACGGCTTGCAGGTCGCCGTGTTGAGGCTCAGCCGGCAGTCGGTCACAGCACGATCTCCGGCACGTCGAGACGGCGGCCCTCGGTCGACGAGCGCATGCCGAGCTCGGCGAGCTGGACGCCGCGAGCGCCCGAGAGGAGGTCGTACCGGTGCTTCCGGCCCGCCGCGACGTCCCGCAGGAACTCCTCCCACTGCAGCTTGAATCCGTTCTCGAGGTCCGTGTCGGTGACGTCGCACCACTGCGAGAGGTAGTCGTTGGAGTCCGGCAGGTCCGGGTTCCAGGTCGGCGTCGGTGTGGTGGCCCGGGACTGGGTCACGCAGCTGCGGAGGCCCGCGACCGCGGAGCCGAGCGTGCCGTCGACCTGGAACTCGACGAGCTCCTTGCGGTGCACGCGCACGTCCCAGCTGGAGTTGAGCTGCACGATGACCGGCTCACCCTTCGGCGAGCTGACCTCGAAGATGCCGTACGCGGCGTCGTCGGCCGTGGCCTTGTACGTGGCGCCGTTCTCGTCGACGCGCTCGGGGATGTGGGTGGTCGTCTGTGTGTATACGGTCTTGATGGTGCCGAGCAGCCCCTCGATCACGTAGTTCCAGTGCGGGTACATGTCGGTGGTCATGCCGCCGCCGTCCTCGGCGCGGTAGTTCCAGCTGGGTCGCTGGGCCGGCACGTCCGTGCCCTCCCACACCCAGTAGCCGAACTCGCCCCGCATCGAGAGGATCCGCCCGAAGAAGCCCTCGTCGATGAGGTGCCGCAGCTTCACGAGGCCGGGCAGGTACAGCTTGTCGTGCACGACGCCGTCGATGATCCCCGCCTGCTTCGCCAGCCGGGCGAGCTCGATCGCCTGGTCGAGCGTCTCGGCCGTCGGCTTCTCGGTGAAGATGTGCTTGCCGGCGGCGATCGCGCTGCTCAGCGCGGTGAAGCGACGCGACGTGGCCTGCGCGTCGAAGTAGATGTCGATGTCGTCGGCCGTCATGCAGCCGTCCGTGTCGGTCGAGATGTGCTCGACCCCGTGCTCCGCGGCGATCTCGCGCAGGCGCGCCTCGTTGCGTCCGACGAGGACCGGTTCGACCTGGACGCGCGTGCCGTCCTCGAGGGTCACGCCGCCCTGGTCACGGATCGGGAGGATCGACCGTACGAGATGCTGCCGGTAGCCCATACGGCCGGTGATCCCGTTCATCGCAACCCGCAGGGTTCTGGTCAAGGCTGACTCCTTCGTCGACTGGAATGCGCTTTCCAAGCCTAGGGGGAGGGGCGGCGAGACGTCAAGCGGATGGATTCTCTGTCGCCCCGAGGTCGCTACCTGTGCGGTCGGTACGGCGTGGCCACCACTGCCTGTCGATGTGGCGGGAGTTCTTCGCGGTTCCGAGTCAGACCCCGGCCGGCCTCTCGGCGCTGACGAGCCGCCACACCGAGCCTTCCCGGCACAGAGCGGCCGGACGTGAAGCGCAGGGGGTACGAGTCCGCCGCGTGTTTCGTGCCTCAGGTGGTCGAGTCGCGGAGGACGACCTCGTACTCCTGGGTGGACGACTCGTCGAGCGAGGTCTCGCCGAGGGCGAGGGCGACGGCGTACTCGCCGATGCGCTCGAGCGGCACTCGTACGGTCGTCAGCGACGGGAGGATGTCCCGCAGGGTGGGGATGTCGTCGAAACCTGCCACTCGTACGTCGCCGGGCACCGCGACGCCCGCGTCCCGTGCCGCGGCGAGCGCACCGACGGCCATGACGTCGTTCACGGCGAAGACGACGTCCGGCCTCACGCCGCTCGCGAGGAGCTCGGCCATCGCCTCGTACCCGCCGTCACGGGTGAAGTCGCCCTCGATCCTGGCGACGATCTCGCCCGAGTCGGCGAGCCCCTCGGCGAAGCCCTCGGCGCGGTCCCGGGCGGTGAGGTGGTCGTCGGGCCCGGTGAGGATGCCGAACGTGCGATGTCCCTTCGCGACGAGAGCTCGGGCGAGCGCAGCGGACCCTTCGCGGTTGGCCGGCGCCACCGCTGCCACGTCGAGCACCGCCTGGCCGACGATCGCGACCCCCGCGCCCGTCGAACGACGGTAGTCGTCGATGGAGGCCTGCAGCGAGGAGAGCAGCCGGTCGTCGGCACGCAGGCCGCCGACGATGACGAGGCCCTGCGAGCGGTGGCTGCGAGCCGCCTCGATGAGGCCCATCGTCTGGTCGGCGTCGTGCTCGGCGATGCCGAGGATGACCGTCGACCCGGCCGCCCTCGCCGCCCGGGAGACGCCGGTGGCGATCGACGAGAAGTACGGGTCCGTGATGTCGTGGACGATGAGGGACAGCGTCGAGGAACGGCCGCGCGCGATCGCCTGCGCGGCGGCGTTGGGCGCGTACCGCAGCTCCGCGGCCGCGGCGAGCACGCGTTCGCGCAGCTTCGCGTTGACCGTACGGTCCTTGCTGCCGTTGATGGCCCTGGATGCCGTCGACAGGGAGACGCCGGCGGCTTTGGCCACATCACTGAGCGTCACCACAGGCTGAGCGTACCGTCAGTCGTGGGCCGAGACTGACGCCTCGCCGTCGGACGGCAAACGCTTGCAGCATCGAGGCCCGGTCGCCGCGTGTCGTATGCTGATCGCGCTCGGAAATCGCTTGCCGAGCCTGGACCGAGACAACGGAGTGGTTGTGGCAGACGAGATGTTCTCCGTACGGATCGTGCCCGTGGTCGTCCTCCACGACGCGCACGACGCTGAACCCCTGGGCAATGCCCTCGTCGCCGGCGGCCTCCCGGTCGCCGAGGTGACGTTCCGCACCGCTGCGGCGGCCGACTCGATCCGGGCGATGGCCGGCATCGACGGCCTCATCGTGGGCGCGGGCACCGTCCTCAACCCCGACCAGGTCGAGCAGGCCGTCACCGCCGGCGCCACGTTCATCGTCAGCCCCGGGCTGCGTCGCGACGTGGTCCTCGCCGCACAGGCCGCAGGCGTGCCCGTCCTGCCGGGCGCGGTGACGCCCTCCGAGATCATGGCCGCGCAGGAGCTGGGGCTCGACACGGTGAAGTTCTTCCCGGCGAACGTGTACGGGGGCGCTGCAGCGATCAAGGCCCTGTCGGCCCCCTTCGGCGGGATGCGCTTCGTGCCGACCGGCGGCGTCTCCGCGTCGAACGTCGGCGACTACCTGTCCCTCGGCTGCGTTCCCGCGGTGGGCGGGTCGTGGATGGTGCCGGTGGACGCGATCCGCGAGGGTGCGTACGACCGTGTCAGTGAGCTGTGCCGTGACGCCGTGGCCGCCGCGGCCGCGGTGGGGAAGTGAGGTCGGCCATGGAGCTGCGTGCGAAGGAGGAGTGCACGTACGACGCCGTCGCGCTCGGTGAGGTCATGCTGAGGCTCGACCCCGGCGAGGGCCGGATCCGTACCGCCCGCCACTTCCAGGTGTGGGAGGGCGGCGGCGAGTACAACGTCGTCCGCGGCCTCCGCCGCGTCTTCGGGCTCCGGGGCGCCGTCGTCACGGCGCTCGTGGACAACGAGGTGGGCCGGCTGGTCGAGGACTTCATCCTCACCGGCGGCCTCGACACCCGCCACATCGTGTGGGTGCCGTCGGACGGCGTCGGCCGTACGGTGCGCAACGGTCTCAACTTCACCGAGCGCGGCTTCGGCGTACGTGGCGCGGTCGGCGTGTCCGACCGCGGAAACACGGCGGTCAGTCAGCTGAAGCCGGGCGACATCGACTTCGACCACCTGTTCGGCGAGCTCGGCGTGCGGTGGCTGCACACGGGCGGCATCTTCGCGGCGCTGTCGGAGTCCACCGCGGAGGTGGCCATCGAGGCGGTGACCGCTGCTCGGAAGTACGGGACGGTCGTCTCGTACGACCTCAACTACCGCCCCAGCCTCTGGAAGTCGATCGGCGGCCAGGCGAAGGCTCAGGAGGTCAACAGGGCGATCGCCGGCCACGTCGACGTGATGATCGGCAACGAGGAGGACTTCACCGCTTCGCTCGGCTTCGAGGTCGAGGGCGTCGACGAGGGACTCACTCAGCTCCCGGTCGAGCAGTTCGGCGCGATGATCAGCCGCGTCTCCGAGGCGTACCCGAACTTCCAGGTCATCGCCACCACCATGCGTGCCGTGACGTCGGCCACGGTCAACGACTGGGGCGCGCTCGCGTGGTCGCAGGAGTCCGGCCTCGTCCAGGCGACGCAGCGGGACGGCCTCGAGATCCTGGACCGCGTCGGCGGGGGCGACTCGTTCGCGTCCGGGCTGGTGTACGGGCTCCTCGCCGGCGAGCCGCTGGAGCGGGCCGTGAACCTCGGCGCCGCCCACGGTGCGCTCGCCATGACGACGCCCGGTGACACGTCGATGGCGACGAAGGCGGAGGTCCTCAAGCTCGCCGGTGGAGGGTCCGCCCGGGTCGACCGCTGACCCAGGGCGTGTCTGCGAGGGCCCTCTCGTCGGCATCGACCGATGTCAGTGGCTCCCGGTAGGTTCGCGGGCATGTCACTTCGCTGGTACTCCGTCGTGGTCGACTCCCACGACCCCGCAGCCCTCGGACGGTGGTGGGCGGAGACGCTCGACTACCACATCGTGTACGAGTCGGACGACGAGCTCGCGATCATCCCGCGCTGGATGTCGCCCGATCCCGTCCCCGACCTCGAGACCTTCCTCCGCACGGGCCAAGGCATGGTGTTCGTGCCCGTCCCCGAGGGGAAGACGGTCAAGAACCGTCTCCACGTCGACCTCGCGCCGCACAGCTCCCAGGACCGGGACGCCGAGATCGCGAAGCTCCTCGCACGTGGTGCGACCCTGGCCGACGTCGGGCAGGGCGAGGTCTCGTGGACCGTGCTCGCCGACCCCGAGGGAAACGAGTTCTGCGTGCTGAGCAGCCGCGACCGCTAGGAGCGACGGAGCAGCACCGGCTCACGCGTCCGGCGTACGTCTACCCGGGCGACCGGACGAGCGGCCGCCGGCGCCGAGAGCGAGGGCGGCGCCGGGCGTCGCCGCGACCGCCGACCGCACGATCAGACGGGGTGCGGCGGGTGCCACTCGTGGGCGACGACCATGCCCTCGTCGTCGACGTGCACGACGAGTGAGGTCCCCGGGGTCATGGGCCGCGGCTCGAGGTCGAGCCCGGCGATCATGGCCGGCAGCACAGGGCGGTGCCCGCAGACAGCCGTGCCCGTTCCGGTCGCGCCGGCCTTGACGAGGAGCTTCCGCACGTAGCGCTGCACGCCGGCGAGGTGCTCCTCGCCGACCTCCTCGCTGAGGAGGCTGACCGGCTTGATGCTCAGCCGGCGCGTCTTCGCGTACGGCTCCAGCGTCTGCACGCAGCGGGTCGACGTCGAGCTCTTGAGCAGGCCGATGCCGTACGCGTCGAGCAGGTCCACGAGGTTGGACGCCTGGGCCTTGCCCTTCGCGTCGATCGGTCGCTTGCTGTCGTCGCCCGCCCAGTCCTTGCGGAGCAGGGCCTTCGCGTGGCGCACCACGACGAACGCCGTGGTCTCCGGGATCGCGAGCGCCTCCTCGAGGATGGCGGTCTCGTCCGGGTACGTGAGCCGCTCGCGAGCCTGGACGATCGGGACCCACTCGACCTCGTCGACCTCGTGGTCCGGCCGGCGCGCCGTCTCCGACACGGCGTACCCGACCCAGAAGTGGACGAGCTTCGGGCCTTTGATGACGCGGTACGAGACGTCGGACAGGGGCGCGCCGAGCCGGATCCGTACGCCCGTCTCCTCCTCGACCTCCCGGACGGCGGCCGCGTACGGCGGTTCCCGCTTCTCGAGCTTGCCCTTCGGCAGCGACCAGTCGTTGTACGCGGGCCGGTGGACGAGGGCGACAGCGCGGCGGCTGCCCTGCCCTCGGAGTACGACGGCACCGGCCGAGCGGATCGGCCGCGGGTCCCCCGAGCTCATACCTGTCCGCGGCGCTGGCTCATCACGGAGATGAGGTGAGCCTGCATGTCGAGCAGCGGCCGCCCTTCGGCGTCGGTGGTCTTCTTCGCCCAGCCGTCCGGTCCGAGCCACCACGAGGCCGTCCCGTCATCGAACGCGAGCCGGAACAGCTCCTCGATCTGGGCGATGTGCGGCTCGTTCGTGAGCTGGACGAGCACCTCGACGCGACGGTCGAGGTTGCGGTGCATGAGGTCGCTCGACCCGATGCCGACGTGCGCGCGACCACCGTTGGCGAACCAGAACAGACGGCTGTGCTCGAGGAACCGACCGAGGATGCTGCGGACGCGGATGTTCTCGCTCAGCCCCGGCACGCCCGCCTTGAGCCCGCAGATGCCGCGGACCCAGAGGTCCACCGGCACGCCCGCGTTGGACGCCCGGTACAGCGCGTCGATCGTGGCCTCGTCGACGATCGAGTTCACCTTGATCCGTACGCCGGACGGCAGGCCCTTGCGGTGGTTCTCGATCTCGGCGTCGATCAGCTCGAGCAGCCCGCGCCGGATGCCGTGGGGCGCGACGAGCAGCCGCCGGTAGTTGATCTCCTGCGTGATGCCGGACAGGTGGTTGAACAGCCGGGCGACGTCCTCGGTGATGACCGCGTTCGAGGTGAGCAGGCCCATGTCCTCGTACATGCGGGCCGTCTTGGGGTTGTAGTTGCCGGTGCCGATGTGGGCGTAGCGCCGCAGCGCCTCGCCCTCGTCACGCACGACGAGCGACAGCTTGCAGTGGGTCTTGAGGCCGACCATGCCGTACACGACGTGGACGCCTGCCTTCTCCAGCTTGCGGGCCCACGCGATGTTGGCCTGCTCGTCGAAGCGGGCCTTGATCTCGACGAGCGCCAGCACCTGCTTGCCGGCCTGCGCGGCCTCGATGAGCGCGTCGATGATCGGAGAGTCGCCGGACGTGCGGTACAGGGTCTGCTTGATGGCGAGCACCTTCGGGTCGGCCGCGGCCTGCTCGATGAAGCGCTGCACGGACGTCGCGAACGAGTCGTACGGGTGGTGCAGCAGCACGTCGCGACGCTTGAGCGCGCTGAACAGGTCGGCCGCCTGTGCGGTTTCCACCTCGGCGAGGTGCGGGTTCGTCAGCGGCAGGAACGCCGGGTACAGGAGCTCCTCGCGGTCGATGTCGGCGATCGAGAACAGGCCGCGCAGGTCGAGCGGCGCGGGCAGCCGGAAGACCTCCTTGGGCGACACGTCGAGCTCGCGGGTGAGCAGCTCGAGCATGGTCTCGTTGATGTCGTCCTCGACCTCGAGCCGTACGGGCGGGCGACCGACCTTGCGGCGCAGCAGCTCCTTCTCGAGCGCGTACAGGATGTTCTCGGCGTCGTCCTCCTCGACCTCCACGTCCTCGTTGCGGGTGACACGGAACGTCGTCCACGCGACGATCTGCATGCCCGTGAAGAGGTGGTCGAGGTGGCTCGCGATGACGTCCTCGAGCGGCACGAACCGATTCTCGGAGAGCCGCAGGAAGCGCGACATGATGCTCGGCACCTTGACCCGGGCGAACGACAGCGCGCCCGTGACGGGGTGGCGCAGCTGGACGGCGAGGTTGATCGACAGGCCCGAGATGTACGGGAACGGGTGGGACGGGTCGACCGCGAGCGGGGTGAGGATCGGCAGGATCCGGTCGTTGAACAGCTGGGTGAGCGAGTTCTTCTCGTCCTCGTGCAGCTCCGACCAGCGCAGGATCCGGATCCCCTGTGCGGCGAGCTCGGGCCGCACCTCCTCGGCGAAGACGCGCGACTGCTCGTCGACCAGCTCGTGGGTACGGGCGAGGATCGCGTCGTACAGCTCGCGCGGCATCATCCCTGACGCGCTCGCGGTCGCCAGTCCGGCGGCGATGCGGCGCTTGAGGCCGGCGACGCGGACCATGAAGAACTCGTCGAGGTTCGACGAGAAGATCGCGAGGAACTTCGCCCGCTCGAGCAGGGGCACCCGGGCCTCGTCCATCGCCAGGTCGAGGACGCGCTTGTTGAACGCGAGCCAGCTCAGCTCACGGTCCGAGTAGCGGCCCTCGGGCAGCGGCTCGGGGAACGGCTCCTCGGCGGGCGTCAGCGGCGACACCTCGCTCTCGGCCTCGACGTCCGGGGAGACGACCCGCTCCGTGTCGAGTGTCGTCGGCTCCGCGAAGGACGGTCGCCACACGTTGCTCATCGGGATTGCCTCTCTGGTGGTGCATAGACGACGTCGGATCTCGCGACGGAGAACCCATGACGACGATAGAGCCGCAGGGCCGGGTTGTCCGACTCGACGTACAGGATGACCTGTCGGCAGCCGGCCGCCATGAGGTGGGCCAGGCCCGCGGTCAGCAGGGCCGCCCCGAGCCCCTTGCCCGATGCCTCGGGCGCTGTCGCGATGACGTACACCTCTCCCACCTTGCCGCCGTGCTGCTTCGTCCAGTGGAAGCCGAGAATCGTGCCGGCCTCGTCGACGGCGACCAGCAGGCCGGCCGGCTCGTACCAGTCCTGCTCCGTACGCTCGGTGAAGTTCGCGTGGTCCATCGAGCCCTGCTCGGGGTGGTGGGCGAAAGCCGCCGCGTTGACGGCGAGGAGCCCTTCCTCGTCGTCCGGCTGGAAGCCGCGGATCGTCACGCCGGCAGGCACGGGCGCGGGCGGCTCGTCGAGCGTCAGCGGACGCTCGAGGATGAGCAGCTCGCGGACTCCTCTGTACCCGAGCTTGGTCGCGATCGCCTGTGCGGCGGGCAGGTTGCCGAACGCCCACACCTCGGTGCCGGGCGCGTCCGTCAGCACCGCTGTGCAGAGGGCGGTGCCGACGCCCTGACCCCGGGCGTCCGGGTGGACGCACAGCTGCGCCGTGCCGACGGCGGGGTCCTGCTGGGCGTAGCCGATGACCCGGCGGCCTGTGCTGGCGAGGTAGTGGGCGACGGTCTCGTGGTGCAGTGCGAGCTCGGCCGCCTCGTTGAGCGGGGCGACGAGGTCGTACGCCGCGACGTCCTGGACGAGCGCCTGGACGGCGGCACGCGTCGCCGCATCGAGGGATGCGACCGTCTCGATCACCAGATCCGTCACACGGCGAGCCTAACGGGGCGAGGTCGCCTGGCCTACCGGCCCGCGGAGAACCTGTACCCCACGTTGCGGACGGTGGAGATGAGGCCTTCGTGCTCGGTGCCGAGCTTGGAGCGGAGGCGACGGACGTGGACGTCCACGGTGCGGGTGCCGCCGTAGTAGTCGTAGCCCCACACCTCGGCGAGCAGGTGCTCGCGGGAGAAGACGCGGCCCGGGTGCTGCACGAGGTACTTGAGGAGCTCGAACTCCGTGTACGTGAGGTCGAGGAGCCGGTCCTCGAGCGTCACGGAGTACGCGGCCTCGTCGATGACGATGCCGCCGCCCATGATCGTCTCGGGTCCGGCAGGGGTCGCGGTCGTCATGAGACGCAGGCGCGCCTCGTACTCCGCCGGTCCCGCGCCGTCGAGGATGAAGTCGGCACAGCCCCAGTCGATCGTGATGACGGCGAGGCCTCCGGCCGGCAGCACGGCCAGCCGCGGCACGATGATCCCGGCCGTGACGAACATCTGGCAGACGGACCGTGCCCCGACGAGGTCGTCGCGCGCGTCGATGAGGATGACGTCGCTCGAGGCCGACTCGGTGAGCATCTGGTCGGCCGGCGCGAGCGTCGTCACGTGGTGGGGGAGGAGGGAGAGCTCCGGAAGGGGGGCGTGGCCCGACCGGGGAGTGATGAGCAGCACGTTCGCCACGCGCGTCTTCTCCCTTGCATCCAGCTCTACGACGACATCGACACGGGGTCTGTGCCGAGCCGTCGGCGACGACCCGTCCTGCGAGGACTGTAGCCCTTCCGACCCGCGTGAGGGTGCAGCGGTCCACAGGGGCGGAGGCGCGTCCTGGGGGAGGGTCAGGCCTCCAGCACCAGGGTCACGGGCCCGTCGTTGACGAGCGCGACGTGCATGTGCGCCCCGAACCGTCCGGTCTCCACGTGGGCTCCGCGCTCGCGGAGGGCGTCGGCGAACGCGTCGACGAGGGGTTCGGCGACCGGCCCCGGGGCGGCGTCGCTCCACGAGGGTCGCCGTCCCTTGCGCGTGTCCGCGTACAGGGTGAACTGGCTCACGACGAGCAGGGGCGCTCCGGCGTCCGCGGCTGACCTCTCACCGTCGAGGATCCTGAGGTTCCACACCTTGTCGGCCAGCTGTGCGGCGGTCATGCCGGTGTCGCTGTGCGTGACGCCGACGAGGACGAGCAGGCCAGGCCCGGGCAGGCGGCCGACGAGGGCGCCGTCCACCGTCACCGACGCCTCGGACGCCCTCTGCACCACGACCCGCACGATCCCGGACCCTAGACGATCTCCCGGTCCGGATGGCCCGTGACGGGCCTAGTGTGTCCGGGGTGACCATCCACCGGGAGCATCCGTTCGCCGACCCGCCCGCGTCACGCGATGCGCTGCGGCAGTTCCGGGGTCGCCTCCCGTCGCCCGTCACGGTGGTGGCGACGGGCAAGGGCCCGAGCCGGAGAGGTCTCACCGTCTCGTCCCTGCTCGTCGTGCTCGGCGAGGAGGGGCACGTCGTGATGATGCTCGACCCGGACAGCGACCTCGGCACGACGCTCGAGGAGGGTACGAGGCTCACGGTGTCCGTCCTCGGGCCCGACGACGCGTACGTGGCGGAGGCGTTCGCAGGACTCGCCCCCGCACCCGGCGGGCTGTTCCGGCTCGGCCGGTGGACGCAGACGGAGTGGGGCCCTGTGCTCGCCGGTGCGACGTGGCTGGCCGCGACGGTGACCGAGGTCCGCGCACTCGGCTGGACCGCGGAGGTCGTCGCACGCGTCGACACCGTCGCGCTCCTGCGCCCCGAGGCCCTCGTCCACCAGCGCGGCCGCTACCTCACCGTCGACGAGCGCGGCCGGCTGCGGTAGCCGCCCCGGCGGGCGCTGCCCGCCGCTCGCGCAGGGGCGGGCCGCCTCGTACGGACCGCATAGACTGCCGGGGTGCCGTCGGCGGAACCCTGGGTGCTGATCGTCGCGACCGTCGTCATCGGCGTGGTCGCGCTCGTCGCGCTCGTGAGGATCGTGCGCGCGGCCCGTACCGACAAGGAGTGACATGGCGTTCGAGATCCCCAGCGACCTGAGCCCGAGCCTCGTCGGCGTCGCCTGGCTCATCGGCCGGTGGGAGGGCTCCGGCCACGGCCAGTGGCCGGACACCGGCGAGTTCACGTACGGCTGCCAGATCGACTTCGCCGAGAACGGCGGCACGTTCCTCCACTACCTCATGCAGACGTACGAGCTCGGCGAGGACGGCACGGCCGTACGCCCGCTCAGCATGGAGACCGGCTTCTGGCGCCCCCAGGCGGACGGGGCCATCGAGGTCTCGCTCGCGCACCCCGACGGCTACGCCGAGCTCTGGGAGGGCACGGTCACGGGCGCGAAGATCGAGCTGCGCACCGACGCTGTCGTCCGGCCCGTGAGCTCACCCGTGGAGTACACGGGAGGCCACCGCCTGTACGGGAACGTCGAGTCCGACCTGCTCTGGACGTTCGACCGCGCGACCACCGACGTGGACCTTCAGCCGTACCTGTGGGCGCGGCTGAAGCGGGTCTCGTGACTGCCGTCCTGGCGACGGCCGGCCCGGACGCCGGCGTTGCCTGGCACTACGGCAACCCCTCCGCCGAAGGCAGGGCGCTCGACGCCGGGGAGGGCGTCGTCGACCTGTCCAACCGTGACGTGCTGCGGGTGTCCGGGTCGGACAGGCTGCGCTGGCTGCACTCGCTCACGAGCCAGGTCTTCGAGGGGCTGCAGCCCGGGGTCGCCAACACGGCGTACGTGCTGTCGCCGAACGGGCACATCGAGCACGCGATGTACGGGGTTGACGACGGCGAGACGTACTGGGCGTGGACCGAGCCCGGCCGCGGCGCCGACCTCGTCGCCTGGCTCGACTCGATGCGGTTCATGATGCGGGTCGAGGTGGCCCTCGACGCCACGTACGGGCTCGTGAGGCGCCCCGGTACGCCGAGCGGCGAGGGCCTGCATCGGGCGGGGGAGGACTCGCTCGGCGGGTACGAGACGTTCGTGCCGCGCGACGACGTCAACGCCATGGTCACTGCGGGACGACCGGTCGGCACCTGGGCGTACGAGGCGCGCCGCATCGAGGTCGGCGTGCCGCGCATCGGCATCGACACCGACGACCGCACGATCCCCAACGAGCTCGGCGTCCCGAGCGCGGCCGTCGCCCTCGACAAGGGCTGCTACCGCGGGCAGGAGACGGTGGCGCGCGTCCACAACCTCGGCCGTCCCCCGCGCCGCCTCGTACGGCTGCAGCTCGACGGGTCCCTGTCGGAGCTTCCCGCCCTGGGGGCGGACCTGCTGGCCGACGGCAAGGTTGTCGGACGGGTGGGTGCGTCGGCTCGCCACCACGAGCAGGGTCCGATCGCACTGGCTCTGGTGAAGCGCGCCGTCGCCGTCGACACCCCCCTCGTCGCGGACGGCGTGGCCGCTGCGCAGGAGCCTCTCGTCGACCCCGAGGCGGGCGTCCACTTCCGCCTGTCCTGAGCCTCTGCGTCTAGCAGCGGACGTCGCGAAAAGCGTGTACCGACACGCCAGATGAGGCGCTGCTCATGAAGTTGGCGTCCGTTGCATAACCGCGTTACCTTTCACGGCACTGGCAATCCAGCGATCATCCGTCCGGGGGGACTTCGGAGATCGAGATCTGTCTGGCGTGCCTGCACCTGTCATGACCGAGCCATGGGGACGGCTCGGCACTCATTTCCCTGGAAGGCACCACCATGTCCGAAAGCACGCCCGCGCGCCGTATCTCGCTCCCGCTCGTCCTGGCCGGCGGTGTCTCATCGCTGGTCCTGGCTCTCGGCATGTCGCCGACCTTCTCCGCGTTCACCGCGTCGATCCAGAACAGCGTGAACACCACCGCGTCGGGCACCCTCATCATGCAGGAGACCTCCGGCGGCCTCACGTGCAAGAGCACCGACGGTGCGGCCATCAGCACGAACGCCGCCACCTGCTCGACGATCAACAAGTACGGCGGCACCGGCACGCTCCTCACGCCGGGTGGCGCGGCGAACACCACGACCGTGACGATCGCGAACACGGGCACTGTGGCGGCCAGCAGCTTCACCCTGACGCCCGGCGCCTGCACCCAGGGCGCACTCTCCACCCCGGTCGGCACCGCGACGGACCTGTGCGCCAAGCTCCACGTCAAGATCACGACGGGCGGGACCACCGTGTACGAGGGCAGCGCGAGCGCCCTGACCGCGGTCCAGTCCCTCACTCCGCTGGCCGCCGGCGGCTCCGCGAGCTACACCTTCGCGGTCTCGCTCGACAGCAGCGCCGACAACACGTACCAGGGCCTCCAGGCGTCGCAGCCTCTCACCTGGGCGTTCCAGGCCTGACCCTGGCCGTCCCGCCGGGCCCGGGTGACGCGTCGGGCCCGGCGCGGACGTTGACCCCGCCCGCGTGACGCCACGCCACCGGGACGACGACCCCTTCGCCGGGCGTGCCCTGCCACACCCGGGTGACTGCGATGCGCCCTCGCGCCTGCGCAGGTACGTACACGACTGACCCG
>DASSQF010000374.1:0-9057 GCA_035702685.1 Propionibacteriaceae bacterium | reverse complement strand
GTACGTGGGCGTGTCGACCGTGACCGAGCCGACCGCCGCGTACGAGGTCGACAGCGAGACGGGAGTGACGCGTGCCCTCGAGCTGGTCGACTCGGGACCAGGCCTCGGGTCCGGCGCGTCGCGCCCGTACACCGTCGAGCGGGTCCGCGCGCGCAGCAAGGACGGCACCGCAGTCCCGTACTTCCTCATCCGGCCGGAAGGCGCGCCCACGGGACCCGCGCCCACGCTGCTGTACGGGTACGGCGGCTTCAAGATCCCGGTCCTGGCCGACTACCGGCCGGGCTGGTCCGGCTGGCTCGCGGCCGGCGGCGTCCTCGTCATCGCGAACCTGAGGGGCGGCGGCGAGTACGGGTCGGACTGGTACGACGATGGCCGGCTCGACCACAAGCAGCACGTGTTCGACGACGTCATCGCGGTCGCCGAGCACCTCGTCGACACCGGGGTGACCACCCCCCAGCAGCTCGCCCTCCACGGCCGCAGCAACGGCGGCCTGCTCGTGGGCGCGGCGATGACCCAGCGTCCGGACCTCTTCGCCGTGGCCCTGCCGACCGTCGGCGTGCTCGACCTGCTGCGGTTCCACAAGTTCACGATCGGCGCCGCCTGGATGTCGGACTACGGCAACCCGGACGACCCGCACGACTTCGCCGTGGAGCTCGCGTACTCGCCGCTGCACCACGTGACCGACGGCACGGCCTACCCGGCAACCCTCGTGGCGACCGGCGACCACGACGACCGCGTCGTCCCTCTCCACAGCCACAAGTTCACGGCCACTCTGCAGCGCGCCCAGGCGGGGGAGGCGCCGATCCTCACACGCATCGAGACCTCCACAGGCCACGGTGCCGGGAAGCCGGCGCTCGTGATGGCAGCCGAGTGGGCCGATCTTCTGGCGTTCGCCGCCCACCACACCGGGCTGGTACCGCCGGAGGCCTAGGCGGCAGGCAGCCGTCGACGCGGTCGTCCCCGGCGTCAGGTCGTGGCATCCTCCGGGTCCCCGTCGAGCCCGTCCGGCACCCCCTCGTGCCAGAAGTGCATCGTCTGGAGGGCCCAGAAGGCGACGAACAGCACGAGCAGGACGCTCTCGGCGACGAAGAACCACTGCGGGTACGAGTCGGGGAGCCAGCGCACGAGGATCGCGATCGTGTAGGCGGCGGTGAGCACGATCGTGACCGTCATGGCGGCACTGATGAGCCGGTACCAGCGCTGGTAGCCGCGCGGGGTGAGCCTCTTCACCGTGGGCCCCTCGGGTGGGTCCTGCGCGTTGATGTGCGCCACGTACGCGAGGAGGAGGAAGAAGAAGAACGCCGCGACGTTGTGGCCGTGGGCCAGGACGAGCCCGCGCGCGAAGATCCAGGCCGCCGCGGAGACGATCCACACCCCCGCGGGCAGCGCCCACTGGCGCAGCTGCAGCGAGCGCCCTCCGTACGTACGGAGCACGTAGACGAGGGCACCCGCGAGCACGACGAGACCGAGCACGAGCAGCGAGCCCACGTTGTTCTCGACGTCCACGAGTGTGGCCGCGGGGATGCATCTCGAGACGCCCTCACGGCAGGCTCCGGGCGCCGAGGGCCCGACCGTCGTGGGCAGCATGCCGATGGTGGGGGCGAGCATGCCCGCGAGGTTGAGCGCCTCGTCCTCGCCCTTCTCGCGGCCCATGATGGCGATGAGGGCCATGCCGGTGGCCACGAGGACGCCGACGAAGACGTTCCTGACCGGCGAGTAGAACGAGGCACTGATCGACGTCAGCACGAGGCCGTGGACGCGGATGACCTCGCCGACGAGCGAGACCATGAGCAGCAGGGCCGCGGCGACGACGCCCATCCGGAGCGCGCGGTACGTGACGATCGTCGACTGGCCTTTGGTCCGCATGACGACTCCTCGCTGGGTTGTCCTGCCGCGCGAACACCCGGGAGGTGTCCGGTACCGCCGCACTGTACGAGGAGGGGAGGCCCGGTGGTGATACCCGATGGCCGCGCCCGACGAAAACCCGCCGAATCGCCGTGGGAGGACTAGTCTCACTGGGCGAACCGTGCACGGGGGAGAACCTGATGATGCAGTTCGTGGGCTCGGACCCGATCGACCGGAGCCGCTTCCCGGTCGATCCGTGGGAGTGGCGCGAGACGCGGTACGACAACCGTGACCTGGGGGTCACCGAGACCCTCTTCGCCGTGGGGAACGGCTACCTCGGCCTCCGGGGCAACGTCGAGGAGGGGCGCGACGCCTACTCGCACGGCACGTTCGTCAACGGCTTCCACGAGGTGTGGCCGATCCACCACGCGGAGGACGCGTTCGGCTTCGCGACGGTCGGCCAGACCATCGTCAACGCCCCGGACGCCAAGACGATGCGCCTGTACGTGGACGACGAGCCGCTGCTGCTGAGCGTGGCCGAGCTCGAGCTGTACTCCAGGTCGCTGTCGTTCCGCGACGGGGTCCTCACGAGGGAGCTCATCTGGCGCACGCCCGCGGGCAAGCGGGTCCATCTGCGCTCTCGCCGGATGGTGTCGTTCACCGAACGGCACCTCGCGGTCATGGACTACGAGATCACGATGCTCGACCAGGCGGCGCCCGTCATCGTGAGCTGCGAGATCCTCAACCGCCAGGACGGCGAGGACGAGTTCCACATCGCGGCCCAGGCCATGGGGACCGGGTGGGACCCGCGTCGCGCCGCGAACCTCAACGGGCGTGTCCTCCAGCCGCGCTCGAAGTGGGAGGGCGGCGGACGTGCCGTCCTCTCGTACGCGGTCACCGCGTCGGGGATGACGCTCGCGGTTGCCGCCGACCACTCCATCGAGACGAAGGACGCCTACGAGGAGAGGACGCAGATCGAGGACGATCTCGCCAAGCACGTCTTCCGGTTCAACGCGACCCCGGGAGTGACGACGCGGATCACGAAGACGGTCAGCTACCACACGTCCCGGGGCGTGCCGACGCGCGAGCTCGTCGACCGCTGCCGCAGGACCCTGGACAGGGTCAAGGAGACCGGTGCGGAGGCGGTCTTCGCGTCCCAGCGCTCGTGGCTCGACGCGTTCTGGGAGCGGAGCGACGTCGAGATCGGCGGGCAGCCGGAGCTGCAGCAGGCCGTGCGGTGGAACCTCTTCCAGGTCATCCAGGCGGCGGCGCGGGCCGAGGGTGCCGGCATTCCGGCGAAGGGCGTCACCGGATCCGGGTACGACGGACACTACTTCTGGGACACGGAGGTCTACCTTCTCCCGTTCCTCACGTACACGTCCCCTCAGTACGCGCGGAACGCGCTGAGGTTCCGGTACACGATGCTCGACGCGGCCCGGCGGCGCGCTGCCGACCTCAACCAGCGCGGCGCGCTGTTCCCCTGGCGCACGATCAACGGGGAGGAGGCCTCCGCGTACTACGCGGCCGGCACCGCCCAGTACCACATCGACGCCGACATCGCCCACGCCCTCGAGCAGTACGTGGCGGCGACGGGCGACGTCGAGTTCCTCGGCCGCGAGGCCATCGACGTCCTCGTCGAGACGGCCCGGCTGTGGGCGGACCTCGGGTTCTGGCGGCGCCGCGACGGGCACGCCCTGTTCCACATCCACGGCGTCACGGGCCCGGACGAGTACACGACCGTCGTCAACGACAACCTCTTCACCAACGTCATGGCACGGGCGAACCTGCGCGCCGCCGTCCGGGAGCTCCGCGAGCTCGAGAGGCGCGACCCCGCGGCGTACGCCAACGCGGTCCGCCGGCTCACGCTCACGCCGGACGAGATCGAGGAGTTCTCCCGGGTGGCTGAGGCCATGTTCATCCCGTACGACGAGGCGTTCGGCATCCACCCTCAGGACGCCGACTTCCTGCAGAAGGAGGTGTGGGACCTGTCCAACACCCCGGTCGACAAGCGGCCCCTCCTCCTGCACTACCACCCGCTCGTCATCTACCGCCATCAGGTGCTCAAGCAGGCGGACGTGGTGCTCGCGCTGTACTTGCAGGGGAGCGAGTTCACCGCGACGGAGAAGCGCGCCGACTTCGAGTACTACGACCCCCTCACGACCGGCGACTCGACGCTCTCGTCGGTGGTCCAGGCCATCGTCGCGGCGGAGGTGGGCTACATGGACCTCGCGGTGAGCTACTTCCGGGAGGCCGTGCACGTGGACCTCGCGGATCTCCACCACAACGCCGACGCGGGCGTTCACGCAGCCTCGGTGGGCGGCGTGTGGAGCGCGCTCGTGGGCGGCTTCGGAGGGATGCGGGACTACGGGGGCACCATCGCCTTCGACCCGCGCCTTCCCGACGGCTGGGAGCACCTGACGTTCCCCCTGACGGTGCGGGGGTCCCGCGTGCGGGTGCGGGTCGAGAAGGACGCGATGACCCTCACGCACGAGACGCCCGGCGGGGTGCCGGTCGACGTCGTCGTACGGGGGACCGCCGTCCACGTGGCACCTGACGGTGCGGTCGTCGTGCCTCTCGCGCCCGTACCCGTGCTGCCGGGGAGGCCGTCGGTGCGGGACATCGAGGGCGCGGTCCGTGAGGACGGATCGGTGATCCGTGCGATCGTCCCTTCCCGCCCCGTCGCTGAGGAGAACGGCGAGCTTCTGGCCGAGTACTCGTGAGCGTCTCCGGATACCCCGTTTCTCCGGGATGATGCGGCCTCGAGATGAACGTGACCAGAACGAAACAGAACGATCGTTCCGTTCTGGGTCGGCTCACGGATATGCTCCGCGAATGGCTCGGGTCCTGGTCACCACTGCGGCGATCATCGAGCACGTCCGGAGGCTGCAGGACGAGCACCCGCCGATCCGTCTCGACTCCGTCGACCGGACGATCGTCAACCCCCGTGTCGTGAGGGAGCGGTTCGCTCCGGTCATCGACTACCTCGCCCGGGTCGAGCTCGAGGTGGACCGCAACGTCCTGGAGCTGCTCACCCTCCTGCCCGGCGTCTCGGAGGTCGACCGGTACTTCTACCAGGACGTCTGGCAGCCGCAGGAGGTGGCACACGGGGTCGTCCTCGACCGGCTCCAGGTCGACCTCGGACTGCCGCCCGCGGAGGTGTTCCTGGGGATCCCGATGAGGATGAAGCTCCTCGGGGCTCTCGCCCACCTCCCGGCGGTCCAGGAGATCAGCCGGTTCCTCTACTACCTCACCGGCGCGGCGACGGAGAGGCAGGCGGTCGTCGCCTACAGCCGGTTCACCACCCAGCTCGACGAGCTCGGCGAGGCGGCCATCTCGAGGACCATCATCGGTCCGATCAAGCGGCAGGAGCCCGGCCACTACGCCTTCTACCAGATGTCGGCCACCCAGATGATCCAGGATCGCGTGCTCGCGCCGTGGCAGCTCTACGTGGCCCGCGTGCTGCGCGACAAGGGCTTCGCCCTCGTCGGGACGAACTACGTCACCGAGTACCAGGCCGAGCTCGGCGGCGTGCTCGTCGGTCTGGAGCTCGACTCCGAGCTGGAGAGGTACGCGAAGGACATCGGCCGTCTCGAGGCGAAGCTCCTGTGGGCGAACCGGAACGGGATGGAGTTCCCCCCGTACTTCCTCGAGGCGCTCCGCCAGAGCGTGGACCTGTACCGGGAGAAGGGCTTCGCCCGTCCGGCTGCCTGAGCGGCCTCGCGCGGGCCGTCAAGCAGGCACGACCCAGCCTTTCAGCAGGAGGCTGACGCGTCCCCGGTCCCCTCGTCGATCTTCCGGAGGAGAGCGGCGAGCTGCTCCTGCTCGGTGTCACTCAGCACGCTGAACGCCTGCGCATGCACCTCGGCACGCGCGGCATCGGCCTGTGCCAGGACCCGGCGGCCCTCGCCGGTGAGGTGGATCCGTACGGCCCGGCGGTCGGAGGGGTCGGGAGCCCGGGTCGCCAGTCCCTTCTCGACCAGGGCGTCGATGACGTCGGTCGCCGAGCGGGGCATGACGTGCAGACGCTCGGCGATCGTCGAGGGCCGGGCGCCCTCCTCGGAGGAACGCAGCATGACGTGGAGCGCGCGCACCTGGTGAGGGTTGAGGCCCAGGGGCTCGGTGACCTCCGCCGACGCGCGACGGAGCCGCCGGGTCAGCCGGACGATGAGGTCGCCGAGGGCAGGGTCAGCGCCGTCGGCCGGCTCGTCCACGCCTCTCATGGGACGAAGCCTAGCATTTGAGTGGTTACCACATAGTGAGGTAACATCCGTACATCTGAGGTCGCCCACGACGGCCTCCCGCCGACCATGAGGAGACCGCGTGCCACCACCCGACCGTGCGAGGAGGATCGACCCCAAGGACCGTGCCCAGCTCGACGCGGCCCCCGTCCCGCTCCGCCGAGTCCTCTCCCTGTTCCGAGGGCACGAGGCGGACATGCTCACGGTCACCATCATGATCGTGGCGACGTCCGTCATCGGGCTGGGACAGCCGTTCCTCGTGCGGGAGGTCGTCGACGTGGCCATCCCTCGGCAGGACGTCCGCATACTTGTCTGGTCGGTCGTCGGAATGGTCGCCATCGCGGTCGTCACCCAGGTCCTGGGGATCCTCCAGACCTGGATCTCGGCCAGGCTGGGGCAGCGGGTGATGCACGCGCTCCGGACGAGCGTGTTCACGCACCTCCAGCGACAGTCCCTCGGCTTCTTCATCCGAAGCCGTGGCGGGGAGGTCCAGAGCCGCATCGTCAACGACGTCAACGGGCTCAACGACGTCGTCACGAACACGGCGACGTCGATCGCGACGAACCTCACGACGACCGTCGCGACGGCGATCGCCATGGTGGCCCTGAGCTGGAAGCTCAGCCTGCTCACCCTCGTCGTCATGCCGCCCGCTGTGCTGCTCACGCGGCACGTCGCGCTGACACGGCGCGCGGTGATGAGCGAGCAGCAGGCCGCCCTCGCGGACCTCACGACCCAGATCGAGGAGGGGCTCTCCGCGTCCGGTGTCCGGCTCGCCAAGACGCTCGGTGCCGACCGGCACAACGCCGCGCGCTTCGCGTCGACCTCGTCAAGGCTCATCGACCTCGAGCTCCGGGCCCAGCTGGCCGGGCGCTGGCGAATGGGCACGATGCAGGTGATGTTCGCCGTGATCCCGGCCCTGGTCTACCTCGCGGCCGGGCTGCCCGGCACCGGGGAAGTCCTCACGATCGGCACGCTCGTCGCGTTCGTCGCCCTGCAGGCATCGGTGTTCCGCCCGCTCATGGGCCTGCTCAACGTCGGGGCCCAGGTCGTCAGCTCCATGGCGCTGTTCAGCCGGATCTTCGAATACCTCGACCTCGTCCCCGAGGTGCCGGCGCCCGTCCACCCGGTACGGATCCCGCATCCCCGCGGTGAGGTCCGCCTGAACGACGTCAGCTACCGCTACGCCGGGGCGGACAGGGACGCGCTGCACCACGTCAGCGCCGTGGTCCCCGCGGGCGGGTCGCTGGCGGTCGTCGGGCACACCGGCTCGGGCAAGTCCACGCTCGCCGCCCTCGTCGCCCGCCTGTACGACCCCACGCAGGGCTCGGTCACGATCGACGGGGTCGACGTGCGGCGCATCGACGCCGACCAGCTCAGCAGGCTTGTCGGAGTGGTCAGCCAGGAGACGTACCTGCTGCACACCACGATCCGCGAGAACCTGCTCCTGGCCAGCCCGGACGCGTCGGACGGCGACCTCTGGGCCGCTCTCGAGACCGCACAGATCGCCGCGCACGTCGCCTCGCTGCCGGAGGGCCTCGACACCGTCGTCGGCTCCCGTGGTCACCGCTTCTCGGGCGGCGAGCAGCAGCGGCTGGCGGTGGCCCGCACGATCCTGCGCGACCCGCCGGTCCTCGTCCTCGACGAGGCGACGTCCGCGCTCGACAACGCCACCGAGGCTGCCCTGCAGTCGGCGATCGACGCCCTCGCCCGAGGCCGTACCACGATCACGATCGCGCACAGGATGTCGACGATCGCGGACGCGGACAGCGTGCTGGTGCTGGACGCCGGCGAGGTCGTCGAGCAGGGCAGGCCAGGCGACCTGGCGCTCGCCGACGGCGCCTTCTCGGCGCTGGCTCATGCCCAGCACGCCGTGTGAGGGGTGAGCGCACCGCACGTGCTCGGCACTCGTCGGCGGGGGGAGCGGTGACCCGTCGCGCCTAGACTGGGGCCCATGTCCAACAGCAAGCGTGTCCTCCTGGCTGCGCCGCGCGGCTACTGCGCCGGCGTCGACCGTGCGGTGGTGACCGTGGAGCGCGCGCTCGACACGTACGGCCCCCCGGTGTACGTCCGCAAGCAGATCGTGCACAACCGCCACGTCGTGGAGGACCTCGAGGCCCGAGGCGCGGTCTTCGTCGAGGAGCTCGCTGAGGTGCCGTCCGGCGCCACGGTCGTCTTCTCGGCCCACGGGGTGTCCCCGGCCGTCCACGCCGAGGCGGTCGCGCGTGGCCTCAAGACGATCGACGCCACGTGCCCCCTCGTCACGAAGGTCCACAAGGAGGCCAGCCGCTTCGCCGCCGACGACGTCGAGATCCTGCTCATCGGCCACGCCGGCCACGAGGAGGTCGAAGGCACGACCGGGGAGGCGCCCGACCACATCACGCTCGTGCAGCACCCGGACGACGTGGACCACGTCGAGGTCAAGGACCCCACCAAGGTCGCCTGGCTGTCCCAGACGACGCTGAGCGTCGACGAGACGTACGAGACCGTGACCAGGCTCCGCGAGAAGTTCCCCCTCCTGCTCGACCCCCCGAGCGACGACATCTGCTACGCCACCCAGAACCGGCAGTCCGCCGTCAAGCAGCTCGCGCCGAGCTGCGACCTCGTGATCGTCGTCGGGTCGCGGAACTCGTCCAACTCGGTGCGCCTCGTCGAGGTGGCACTGGAGGCGGGCGCCAAGGCGTCGCACCGCGTCGACAACGCCGGCGAGATCGACGAGGCGTGGCTCGAGGGCGTCGACAGCGTCGGCGTGACCTCCGGGGCGTCCGTTCCCGACGAGCTCGTCCAGGGCGTGCTCGACTTCCTCGTGTCCCGCGGCTTCCCGACCGCCGTCGAGGAGCGGCTCACCGAGGAGAACCTCGTCTTCGCGCTTCCTCCTGAGCTGCGCAAGGACATCGCGGCCCACGCCTCGGGGCGCTGAGGAAGATTGGGGACGGCCGCAGCCGCGACTCCTCTCCCGGGCCCGCCCGTACAGGCG
>DASSQF010000373.1:0-2706 GCA_035702685.1 Propionibacteriaceae bacterium | reverse complement strand
CGCCGTCGTGCCGGTGCCGACCAGGACCTCCCGGCGACGGGCGTCAAGCACGCCGGGCGGCAGCTGCTCGTCGGTGGGCTCAGCGAGCAGGATCCGGAACCGCTCCCCCGACAGGGTGGTCCAGGCTCCCGGCTCCGGGTTCGCCCCGCGCACGAGGTCGGCCAGCTCCTGCGCGGGCCTGCCCCAGTCGACACGGACGTCCTCGAGCTCGAGCTTGGCCGCGTACGAGACGCCCGTGTCGGGCTGGGGCGTCGGCTGAGCCCCTGCCGCGATGCAGTCGAGCGTGTCCACGAGGAGGTCCGCGCCTCGAGCGGACAGCCTTGCCAGGAGGTCGCCGGCGGTGTCGAGCGGGCCCACCGGCTCGGTGATCGTGCCGTAGACGGGCCCGGCGTCGAGCTCGCGCACGATCCGGAACGTGGTGGCGCCGGTCTGGCGCACACCGTCCATGAGGGCGCGCTGGACGGGGGCGGCGCCGCGGTAGGCGGGCAGCAGCGAGTAGTGGAGGTTGACCCAGCCGTGGACAGGGATGTCCAGCGTCCGCTGGGGACGGAGGGCACCGTACGCGACGACCGGGCAGCAGTCAGGGGCGAGGGCGCTGAGCCGCTCTCGGAAGTCACGGTCCTTGGGGTGGTCCGGGGTCAGCACCTCGACGTCGCGCTGCCTCGCCCAAACCTCGACCGGGCTCGGGACGAGCCGGGCGCTGCGTCCCTGCGGCGACGGGGGCCGGGTCACGACCGCGACGAGGTCGTGGGTGCTCGCGGCGATCGCGTCGAGGCTCGGGACGGCGGTGACGGGCGTACCGGCGAACACGAGGCGCATGTGCCGAAGCGTAGCGAGCGGCGGCGCCGGGCTCTCAGCGAGCCGCGACGGCCGCCTGGAGCTGCTCCTTCGACATGCGGTGGCGTCCGACGATCCCGAGCTGTCCGGCGGTGGCGAGCAGCTGGCGCCGGGTCGGTCCCTGAGGTACGTCGACCGGCGTGACGGCCTCCGGGTGCGCGACGACGTCCTCGACGAGCGGCGTGGCCGTCTCGGGCGGGAGCTCCATGGGCTGTGCCGCGGGGGCGGGAGATGTCGTCGGGACCGCCGCGGTCCCGACCCTCAGAGTCGCTGCCTTGGGGACGGTCTTGCGGGCCCTCGTGGTCGTCGTCTGCCTGGCCTTCGTGGCCTCGGCCTTCGTGGCGACCGACGTCCTCGACGCCTTCGCGGACGACGACTTCTGGGATGCCACGGCCGCGGCGGCGACCTTCTCGGCGACCTTCCTGCCGGCCGTCACCGCCGCGCTCTCCGACGCCTTCGCGTCGGCTGTCTTCCCGGCTACAGCCTTCGCGCCCGACGTCTTCCCGGCTACAGCCTTCGCGCTGGACGTCTTCCCGCCTGCAGCCTTCCCGCCCGACGTCTTCCCGCCGGCACCCTTCGTGCCCGACGTCTTTCCCGCCCCAGTCTTCGCGCGCATCGCCTTGGCGGCCGCCTTCGTGCCAGGTTCCTTGAGGTCGGCCGTCACGGCCACCTTGGTCCTGGGCTCCTTCTCGGAGGCCTTCGCTGTCTTCTTCGAGGTCTTGGCAGGCTTCTTGGGCGCCTTGCCGTGTCCCTTCTTCGCCGCGTCGTCCTTCGTCGACTTCTTCGCCTTCTCGTCCTTCTTCGACTTCTTCGACTTCGCCATGTCCGGTTCCCCTGTTCGCCGCACGCCGATCACGACAGGCTACGTCCGATAGGAAGGCCGTAGCCCACCCCGCGCCGTGCCTCAGCCCACGTCGACCGGGTCGACCTTGACCCGTACGGGTCTCTGGTCCTTCCGCGCGGAACGCTGCGCCATGGCGCTCCGCAGGGCGTCCGTGAGCGCAGGTCCGGACGCCAGGGGCGCCTTGACGACGAGGCGCGCGACGTTCTCCTCGTCCTGCCCGGCCGGCACCGCGAGTGCGGGGCCCAGCACGACGGCCTCGGGCACCGTGGCGAGCGACTGGGCGAGCTCGGTCAGCGCCCCCCACTCGCCCTGTCCCACCGCCAGCCGCACGGCCGGCGGGAGGCCCGCCTCGACACGCTCCCCGAGCTCGCGCTCCGCGAACCCGACCGGGTCCAGCCGAGTCAGCGCCTGAAGCGCGCGCGCGTTGGATGGCCCTACGGCGAGCACGGTGCCGCCGTCCGGCGCAGGTCGTACGAGCGCGGTCGCGAGGAGCCACCGCCGCAGCGCCTCCTCCCCCGCTCGGAGGTCCGGGCGGTTGAGGAGCACGGTCGTGTCGAGGAGGAGCGCCGCCGCGTACCCGCCGTCGGCCACCGGCTCCGCCCCGGGCGTGGCCACCACGAGGCAGGGGGTGGAGTCGACCTCTGTGAGCACCTTGTCCGACGCGGACTGACGCACGGTCACCCCGGGGAAGGCCCGTCCGAGCTCCTCCGCCGTCCGCTCGGAGCCGACCCGGGTGGAGCGCCACCTCCTCCCGCCGCAGTGCGGGCAGCTCCACGCGAGCACCGTCCGGCCGCACCACGTACAGGTCGTGATGGGGTCGGACGAGCCCGCGGAGACCTCGGTACGGACACGGCCGCGGCAGTAGGGGCAGCGCACAGGCTCCCGGCACGTGCGGCAGCTCAGGCTCACCACGTACCCGGCACGGGGCACCTGGACGAGTACCGGTCCCTGGGACAGGCCCGTGCGGACCGCACGGAACGCCTCGTGGGGAAGCCGGGCGGCACGCCTTGCCGGGTCGCGCTCGA
>DASSQF010000372.1:0-2441 GCA_035702685.1 Propionibacteriaceae bacterium | reverse complement strand
CAGCGTGTCGAAGTCGACGGTCACGCAGAACGGCGTGCCGATCTCGTCCTGGCGACGGTAGCGACGGCCGATGGCCTGCGTCTCGTCGTACTCCACGTTCCACAGCGTGCGGAGCTCGGCGGCGAGGTCCTTCGCCTTCGGCGACAGGTCCTCGTTCTTGCTCAGCGGGAGCACGGCCGCCTTGACGGGCGCGAGACGCGGGTCGAGCTTGAGCACCGTCCGTACGTCCACTCCGCCCTTCGTGTTCGGGGCCTCGTCCTCGGTGTACGAGTCCACGAGGAACGCCATGAGCGAGCGGGTGAGCCCCGCCGCGGGCTCGATGACGTACGGGACGAACTTCTCGTTGGTCACCGGGTCGCGGTAGCTGAGGTCGACGCCCGAGTGCTCGCTGTGCGTCGTGAGGTCGAAGTCCGTGCGGTTCGCGATGCCCTCGAGCTCACCCCAGTCGCCGCCGGCGAAACCGAACTTGTACTCGATGTCGACCGTCCGCTTCGAGTAGTGGGAGAGCTTCTCCTTGGGGTGCTCGTAGTGGCGCAGGTTCTCGCGCCGGATGCCGAGGTTCACGTACCAGTCGGTCCGCTCGTCGATCCAGTACTGGTGCCACTCCTCGTCGGTGCCGGGCACGACGAAGAACTCCATCTCCATCTGCTCGAACTCACGCGTGCGGAAGATGAAGTTCCCGGGAGTGATCTCGTTCCGGAACGACTTGCCGACCTGGCCGATGCCGAACGGCGGCTTCTTGCGCGTCGCCTGCACGACGTTGGCGAAGTTCACGAAGATGCCCTGCGCGGTCTCGGGGCGCAGGTAGTGGAGGCCGGACTCGTCCTCGACAGGGCCGAGGTACGTCTTGAGCATCATGTTGAAGTCGCGCGGCTCGGTCCAGCGGCCCTTCGTGCCGCAGCTCGGGCACGGGACCTCGGCGAGACCCTCGGGCTTGCGACCCTTGCGCGCCTCGAACTCCTCCTCGAGCGTGTCCGCACGGAACCGCTTGTGGCACTGCAGGCACTCGGTGAGCGGGTCGGTGAACACGCCGACGTGACCGGAGGCGACCCAGACCTGCCGGGGCAGGATCACCGAGGAGTCGATACCCACGATGTCCTCGCGAGCCGTGACGACGTGCCGCCACCACTGCTTCTTGATGTTCTCCTTGAGCTCCACGCCGAGGGGGCCGTAGTCCCAGGCGGCGCGGGTGCCGCCGTAGATCTCGCCACAGGGGAAGACGAAGCCCCGCCGCTTGGCGAGGCTGATGACGTTGTCCAGGGTGCTTGCCACCGAGAGGTTCTCCAGTTCTGTGCCCGCGGGTCAGCCCGCGCGGGCCACCCGGCTGGTGACCCGTGGGGCGTAACGCTACCGGGTGCGGGGCAGGTTCTGCCCGACGGCGTCCGCCTCGTCGTACGCGCTGGGCTCGTCCACGGCGAGGGCGAGAAGAGGCCAGAGGGTCATGCGGTTCGCCGACCCGAGGGCACGCCGGTACGAGCCGACGTCGACCCACCTCGTCGCCAGGACCCACAGCTCGGGATCGTCGAGGTTCACGCCGAAGTCGATGCTGACGAGACCGGGCTGGACCGAGAGGAGCTGTACGGCCGGGGCGGCCGCGGCCTCGAAGGCGGCGCGGCCGGCTTCCTCGACCCGGAACCGGGAGACGGCGATCACAGGAGGACTGTACGAGAGGCGCCGGGCGTACGCCTCCGACTTGCCTCCCCTCGAACTGTGATCGATAATCATTCTCATGAAGGGACGCGCGGGGGGGATGCTGGCGACGCTGGTGCTGCTCGTCGTGGCCGGCTGCGCTCCGGCGAGCCCCGCCGCCGGAGGACGCCTGTCCGTCGTCACCGCCTTCTACCCTCTGCAGTACGTGGCGGAGCAGGTCGGCGGCGACCAGGTCTCCGTGTCCAACTTGACCAAGCCGGGCGTCGAGCCGCACGACCTCGAGCTCACCGCCCGTCAGGTCGCGTCCGTCGCGCGCGCCGACCTCGTCCTGTACGAGAAGGGGTTCCAGGCGGCGGTCGACAGCGTCGTCACCGAGCAGCACCCTCGGCGGGTGCTGGACGTGACGCAGGTCGTCCCCCTCCGTACGACCCCTGGCTACGTCGGCGAGGGCAAGGCGGCGGGGGCCGTCATGGACCCGCACTCCTGGCTCGACCCTCGCACGATGGCGTCGTACGCCGACGCCGTCGCTGAGGAGCTGTCGCGGGCGCGGCCGGACGCCGCCGACGCCTTCCGGCAGCGCGCGGCTGTGCTCGTCGCGCAGCTGTCCGACCTGGACACGGCGTTCGCCACCGGGCTCTCGAGCTGCCGCCTCACCACGTTCGTCACGTCCCACGCGGCGTTCGGCTACCTGGCGGAGCGGTACGGGCTGGAGCAGGTGGGCATCACAGGCCTCGCTCCTGACATGGAGCCGACGCCGGCGCACCTCGCCGCCGTCCAGAAGATCGCCCAGG
>DASSQF010000371.1:0-2674 GCA_035702685.1 Propionibacteriaceae bacterium | reverse complement strand
GAAAGGCGTCGGTCGCGGGACCGGTCTGGGCCTCGACATCGCCCAGCGCATCGTCGTCGACCGGCACGGCGGCTCCATCGAGGTCGAGTCCCGGCCCGGCGACACGCGCTTTCGGGTGCGTCTGCCGGTCGACGGGTCCGACGCGATGGCGCCCTGACGTCGCCGAAGAGGGTCGAACCGCCCCGGGAGGACGTATGCCGTCAGCCCGGGTCGGCGGTCACCAGCCCCGGGCGCGCCACTCGGGCAGGTGCGGCCGCTCGGCGCCGAGCGTCGAGTCGTCGCCGTGTCCGGGGTAGAACCACGTGTCGTCGTCGTAGACGTCGAAGACCCGCGTCGTCACGTCCTCGATGAGGGACTCGAAGCTCTGGCCGGGGTTCTTCGTGTTGCCCACCCCGCCGGGGAAGAGGCTGTCGCCCGTGAAGAGGTGCGTGCGGCCGCCGGGGTCGGGGTAGGCGAGCGCGATCGAGCCGGGCGTGTGCCCGCGCAGGTGGACGACGTCGAGGGTGACGTCGCCGACCGTCACCGTGTCGCCCTGGCCGACCCGCACGTCGACGGGGACGGGGAGGGCGTCGGCGTCGTCCGTCCCTGCCACCGTGCGGGCCCCGGTCGCAGCGACGAGCTCGGCGAGCGCCCCGACGTGGTCGTGGTGCGAGTGGGTCGTCACGACCGTGGCCAGCCCGTCGCCGCCGTCGGCGACGAGCGCCAGCAAGCGGTCGGGCTCGGCCGCGGCGTCGACGAGGAGCTGCTCGCCGGTGGCGCGACAGGTCAGGAGGTAGGCGTTGTTGCCGAAGCCGCCCACCTCCAGCTTGCGGATGGTGACCGCTGCGAGCTCGCGGACCGCTGCCGGCCCGCCCCTGGTGACGTGGCCGGTGTAGCCGTCGCCGGTCTGCTCGTGGCCGTGCGGGGCGTCAGGGGTGTCGGTCATGTCAGCCTCCGAAGGGCAGGGTGGGGACGGGACCGTCGAAGACGACGCCGTCGGTCGTGCCGCGGGCGAGCCACAGCAGCACGTCGGCGCCGGACCCGGTGACGAGGGTGGCGCCGTCGCCCACCGTGTGCTCGTCGCCCTCGACGGTGCGGATGCGCAGCGACGGCGGCGCGTCGGCGTGCGCCAGGCGGTTGACGCCGTCGCGCAGGAAGAGCGACACCACCTCCGACGGCGCGCTGGCGAAGGTGTAGCCGGCGTCGAGGTCGACATGGTGGAAGACGACCTCGCGCAACCGCATGAACGGGACCAGCCCGACCGCGACCGGGAAGCCGCCGGGCGTGCGCTCCACACGCACGTCGGAGTGCTCGGGCCCCAGCTGCGCGAGCCGGTCGGCAAGACGCTGGGCCGACTCCCGCAGGTCGGCCACGTGCTCCTCGAGCGGGCGGTCGGCATCCCGTTCGATGTCGGCGTCGCGTGACGCCACGTCGTCGTACATCGTGCCGGGCACGCCCGTCAGGGCCACGTCGCAGACCCGCGCCAGGGCGTCGGCGTTGCGGGCGACGTGAGCGAGCACGTGCCCACGTGTCCAGCCCTCGCACAGCGAGGGAGCCGCACCGTCGGGGTCGCGCAGGGCGAGCGCGGTCGCGACGAGCCGGTCGGTCTCGGCCGCCACGAGTGCCGGTGTGACGTCAGCGTGTCGCATCCGTGTCTCCTTCGTCCGCCTCTTCGTTCGCTTCTTCGTTCGCCTCGGCGATGGCCAGTGCGGCGCCGATGAGCGCCAGGTGCGAGAACGCCTGCGGGAAGTTGCCCACCATGCGCCCCGCGACGGGGTCGTACTCCTCGGACAGCAGCCCCACGTCGTTGGCCAGCCCGAGCAGCCGGTCCATCAGAGCCGTGGCCTCGGTCGTCATACCCGCCTTGGCGTAGGCCGTCACGAGCCAGAACGAGCACGCGACGAAGGGGTGCTCGTCGCCGGCGAGGCCGTCGACCCCGGAGTCGGTCCGGTAGCGCAGGACGAGACCGTGCCGCAGCAGGTCGGACTCGACGGCGGCGATGGTGCCGAGCATGCGCGGGTCGTCGCCCTCGACGAAGCCGATCGCCGACAGGGTCAGCAGGGACGCGTCGACCTCGGCGGTGTCGTAGTGCTGGACGAAGGTGTTCCGCTCGGCGTCGAAGCCCTTGGTCAGGACCTCGTCGCGCACCCGGTCGCGCAGCTCACGCCACGTCTCGACCGGCCCGTCGAGGCCGTGCTCCTCCACCGCGCGGACGGCGCGGTCGAAGGCCGCCCACACCATCGCGCGCGAGTGCGTGAAGTGCCGTTGCGGCCCGCGGACCTCCCACAGGCCGTGGTCCGGCTCCTGCCAGTGCTCGGCGAGGTGGTTGACGAGCGCGCGCTGCAGGTGCCACGAGTCGAGGTTCTCCTCGAGGCCGCGGGACCGGGCGTGGTGCAGCGCGATCATCACCTCGCCGAGCACGTCGGTCTGCCGCTGCCCGACGGCGGCGTTCCCGACCCGCACGGGGAGCGACCCGGCATACCCGGGCAGGTGGTCGAGGACGCGCTCGGGGAGGTCACGTCCGCCGTCGACGCGGTACATCACCTGCAGGTCTTCGGGGTCGCCGGCCACCGCCCGCAGCAGCCAGTCGCGCCAGAGCGCGGTCTCCTCGACGTAGCCGCAGCCGAGCAGCGCCTCCAGCGTCAGGGCGGCGTCGCGCAGCCAGCAGAAGCGGTAGTCCCAGTTGCGCTCGCCG
>DASSQF010000370.1:0-2776 GCA_035702685.1 Propionibacteriaceae bacterium | reverse complement strand
GGGGACGTGCTCACACGGTCTCCTCGGGCGTGGCCGGCTCGGGATCACGACGGGGCCAGGGTGATGCGGGACCGACCGCGTCAGCAGGACGGTCGAGCGGCGGGTCGTCCTCCTCCTGAGCCACGGTCTCGAGGTCCGCGGCAGACACGACACTCGGCTCCTCGACGGCCCCCGGCCACTCGACCGCGTCCTGGTCCTGCGGCAGGGCCAGATCCTCCGGCTCGAGGTTGCGGAGCTCCTCGAGGGTCGGCTCCGCGACGTCGCGCAGGCGCCAGGCCTGGTGGCCGATCGCCGCCTCGAACACGTTGCGCGCGAAGCGGCCGTTGCCGAACGTCTCGTCGCGGACCTGCTTGGCGAGCTGGAGGCGGAAGGCCGTGACGACATCGTCGTCGGTGTCGTAGTCGGCCTTGGCCGCCATGCCGGTGAAGATGCCCACGAGCTCGTCGTCGGTGTAGTTGTCGAACTCGATCGTCGTGCGGAACCGGCTGCTCAGGCCGGGGTTCTCGTCGATGAACTTCGCCATCGGCTTGGGATACCCGGCGACGATGACGACGAGGTCCTGCCGGTTGTCCTCCATCTCCTTGACGAGGGTGTTGATGGCCTCCTCGCCGTACTGGTCGCCCGAGAGGGAGTACGCCTCGTCGATGAACAGGACGCCGCCCTTCGCCTTCGCGCAGACCTCGCTCGTCTTGATGGCGGTCTGGCCGAGGTAGCCGGCGACGAGTTCGGAGCGGTCGACCTCGACCAGCTGCCCCTTCGACAGCAGCCCCAGGGCGCGGTAGATGCCGGCGACGAGCCGGGCGACAGTCGTCTTGCCGGTGCCGGGGTTGCCCACGAAGATCAGGTGGCGCGTGATCGTCGGGTCGATGAGGCCCGCCTTCGCGCGGAGGCCCTGGACCCGCAGGATGGCCGACTGCCGGTGGATCTCGTCCTTGACCCGCTGCAGCCCGACCAGGCCGTCGAGCTCGGCGAGGAGCTCCTCGAGGCTCTTGGCAGGCGGCTCCGCCTCGGCCGCGAGGGGTTCCGGCTGCGCGCCCTGCTGGGCGACGGGAGGCGCTGGGGCGACGGAGGGGTCGTGGGGCAGCGAGGGGGTGACCGGGGTCGGAGCCGACGGCGTGCCCGGTACGGGTCCGCGTCGCTGCAGGTCGGGGAACGCGCCGGGCGCGTGCGGGTCGAGGCCCGCGAGGTCGAAGGGGTTCGTCCGGAACGGCTCCAGGTCGCCCTGGGGCTGCATCCCGGCCTGGCGCATCCGCTCCTGCGAGCTGCGGAGCTGGTCGAAGACGCTCGACAGGATCGCCGGCGCCCGCTTCGCGAAGTCGCCGACCTGGTCGGCCGCCTCGCGGCTCCGGTCCGCCATCTGCTCGATGAACGACTCGCCCTGTCTGTCCTCGGGGCGAGCCCCGAAGCCGACGGGTAGGCCGGCACCGCCCTGTACGGGGGTGGCCGGGGGAGAGGCGGGGGCCGGGCCACCAGGCAGCCCCTCGAAGGCGCCGGGGGTCGAGCCCGGCGTCACCGTGAACGGACCGGTGCCGGCCGGGTACATGGCGGCCCGCTGCGCGGCGGTGGCCGAGGCGGCCGACCCGGCGACCTGGGGGTGCGGCTCGCCGAGACCGCAGGCGGCCGACGCCACCGCGGCAAGTGCATCGGCGTAGGCGGCCGCGTGCTGCGGGTTGCCGCTGCCGAGCGCGGACATGAGCGTCGTGGGACCCGACCGGTACCGGCGTCCCTTCGAGGCCGCCTCGAAGAACGCCTGGGCGCCGCCGGGCTCACCGGTCTCGGCCCCCCAGGCCTGGAACGCACCACGGGCGGGCTCGGCGACGGAGGCGGCGAGCTGCAGCCCCTCCGTACGGGCGGCGCGCTCGTCGAGACCTGCCGCTCGTGCCGCGGCGACGAGCTGGTCGAGGGCGGAGCGGAGCGTGGTCACGTGCGTCAGACCTCCAGATCGAGCGGGTTGACCGGACCGATGCTCTGGCGCGGTCCGGCGGGTGCCTTGGGTGGTGCGGTCGGCGCGTGGCCGAACTTCTCCTGCAGGAAGCGACCGTGGGCGATGAGCGCCTGCGCGTCCGCCTGCAGCACGGCGTCGTACATCTTGTCCACGGTGGAGCCGAGGAGGTCGAGCTGGTCGACGAGGACGAGCAGCGACGTCTTCGCCCCCTCGATGGGCCGGCTGTCCGCCCAGTCACGCGGCAGCCGCAGGTACGCGCTGAGCGCCTCCGGCAGGTAGTCGGTGGCGGTCGCCATGAGCGAGTACTGCTCCGCCGAGTCGAGGCCGGCGTTGCGCATCCGGGGCAGGGTCTCGCGGAGCCGCCGCGTCACCCGGTGGACCCGGCTCAGCACGGCAGGAGGCACGTGCCCGTCCGCGGCGAGCTGGTCGACCTTGGAGAGCGAGTCCGCGATCTCCTCAGGCGTCGGAGGCGCCGGCGGGGGTGCCTGCTCGGGCGCAGGCTCCTCGGCGTCCCCCTTCAGCCAGTCGAACAAGCCCATCGATGACCGATTCCTCGCTCAGCGTGCCGTCTCGACGTTGAGCTCGGTTCCCGGCACGGGCGGCTGGCTGCGCTGCGCACGGTCCAGGTAGTCCCTGGACTTCGCCACCTCGTTCTCGAGGACGCCGATCGTCTGCGCCATGTTGTCGAGGGCGCGCATCTTGAACTCGTCGATGGAGTCCATCGTCGTGTAGATGTTCGCGAACGCTGCCTTGAGCTGCTCGATGCCGATCGTCGAGGACGCGGCCTGCTCCTGGATGCGTGCGGAGTTGTCCTTGAGCATCTCGGACGTC
>DASSQF010000369.1:0-12343 GCA_035702685.1 Propionibacteriaceae bacterium | reverse complement strand
CGGGAGTAGTTGGCCCCGGGTAGGGAAGGCATTCCTTGGTAGATATCCCGGGAGTACGAAGGGATGATTGCCCTGTGAGTCCTCTTGGCGCCGCGAAGCGCTATCCCGTCGTTGCGACGACCCTGGCCGTCGGCGTGGTCGGCCTCGTGCTCATGTTCGCGGGCTGGTCGACGGCAGCAGGCTGGGTCGTGGGGGGGTACGCCCTCGCGATCGCCGTCTGGCAAGGCTGGTCGATGGTCAGGGACCTCCTTCACGGCACGTTCGGCCTGGACGTCCTCGCGGTGACCGCCATCACCGCGACCGTGCTGGTCGGTGACCACTGGGCTGCGTTGATCGTCGTGCTGATGCTGACGGGCGGCGAGGCGCTCGAGGACTACGCGAACGCCCGCGCCCATCGCGAGATCTCCGCGCTCCTGGAGCGCGCACCACGGCTCGCGCATCGCGAGGCTGAGGACGGGCGTTTCGTCGACGTCCCGATCGGTGAGGTCGTCCCGGGCGACCTCGTCATGGTGCGACCGGGCGACGTCGTCCCCGTCGACGGCCTTCTCGAGGGGGAGGCCGCGTCGTTCGACGAGTCCTCCATCACCGGCGAGTCGCTGCCGGTCGAGCACGCACCGGGCGAGCTGGTGCTGTCCGGCTCGGTGAGCCAGCAGCGCGTGGCGTTCGTCCGGGCGACCGTGCCCGCGAAGGAGAGCCAGTACCAGCAGATCATCGACCTCGTACAGGCGGCTGCGGAGACGAAGTCCCCGATCGTCCGGCTGGCCGACCGCTACGCCGTGCCGTTCACCATCGTGTCGCTCGCGATCGCCGGCGTGGCGTGGTGGGTGTCGGGGGACCCGGTGCGCTTCGCCCAGGTGCTCGTCGTCGCCACACCCTGCCCGCTGCTCATCGCGGCGCCCGTGGCCTTCCTCGCCGGCATGAGCCGGGCCGCGAGCAGCGGCGTCATCGTGAAGTCCGGTGCGGTCATGGAGAGGCTCGCCCGCACCCGTACCGTCGCCCTGGACAAGACGGGCACTCTCACGCACGGCCAGCCGGTCGTCGACGTCATCGAGCCGATGGACGGGACGAGCCAGGACGAGGTCCTTCGGGTCGCCGCGGCCGCCGAGACGTTCTCGGCCCACGTGCTCGCGAAGACGATCGTCCATGCGGCGCACCACCGGCAGCTGCGGGTCCCCGAGGCGGTCGGGGTCGAGGAGACGACAGCCGCCGGCATGACCGCGACGATCCAGGGCCGGCTCACCGCCGTGGGCAACGCAGCCCACGTCGAGCGGGTGACGGGACACCAGACACCGGGCTTCGCTGTGCCGCCCGGCCACATCGCCATCCACGTGGGGACGAGCGAGGGGTACCTCGGCCGGATCCTGCTCACGGACCAGGTCCGCAACAACGCGCCGGCCACCCTGCACGCACTGCACCGGCTCGGTGTGCGCAGCGTCGCGATGCTCACGGGCGACGCGGTCGTCACCGCGACGCACGTGGCGGAGCAGATCGGGATCGACGACGTGCATGCGGGGCTGCTGCCCGCTGACAAGGTCGCGCGCGTCGCGGCCCTGCCACTGCGGCCCGTCGCGATGGTCGGCGACGGGGTCAACGACGCCCCGGTCCTGGCCGCGGCGGACGTCGGCATCGCGATGGGCGCCAAGGGTGCCACCGCGGCGAGCGAGTCGGCGGACGTCGTCATCCTGCTCGACGACCTCAGCCGCGTCGCGACCAGCGTGGCGATCGCGCAGCGGACCGTACGGATCGCGCTGCAGGCGATCTGGCTGGGCATCGTCATCAGCGTCGCGCTCATGCTCGTCGCCGTGTGGGGCGTGCTGCCAGCCATCGCAGGAGCGGCCCTCCAGGAGCTCGTCGACCTCGCCGCGATCCTCACCGCGCTGCGGGCGGTACGTCCGGGGCCGACCGAGCGCGAGCTCTCGCGGGAGCTGCGACGTGGCGTGGAGCTGGGCAGCGCCCACGAGGTGGCCACGCCCGCGCTCGCTGCTCCTCCGCCGACCCCCGTCAGGTAGTCAGGCTCGGCGCCGCCGCGGCGACGAGTCCGGGTCGGCTCCGCGCGTGTGCAGGACGCTCCTCCGCGTCGTCGCGCCGCCCGGTCCGTACGACGCTGTGCCGGCCGCTCACTCGTCGAGGTCCTCGGACACCTCTCCGCTGACCTTCTCGACCGTCTCCTTGATCTCCTTGACACGCTCTGCCTGGTTGATGATGGAGGCGAGGCTGCCGAGCACGGTGTCGGCGTGGCCCAGGGCGCGCGAGATCCACTTCAGGACCCGCTTGGTGCGGCGGAACCGGCCCGCCCGGGGGATCGCGCGACGGGGCGACTGTCCGGTGGGTTCGGCCTGGTCGTCCGGCGCGATGTCCTCCCCGTCCTCGAGGACCGCCGCGATGAGACGCTGACGCGCCCTGCTCCAGAGGATCAGCTTGAGCATGAGCTCGACCCCGGTGAGCCCGGCGGCGCGCAGCACCGCAGGATCGGCCTCGGCGAGGGCCTCGAGCAGCTCCTCCTGCGACCCCCGGACACCCGGCCAGGCATCCCCGAGCCACGCGACGAACCCCTCGAGGCCGAGTCGTGCGAGGTCGTCGTCCCCGGACGGGATGAACAGCGGAGTACGCATGTCCACGACGGCGTCGAGGTCCTCGTACAGCGTCACGACGAACGACCCGAGGCTCAGCTCGGGCTCGCGGGCGCCCGCAAACAGGGTCATCGACCCACCTCCTCACCTCACGCGAGGGGGAGGACTCGACGGAGTCGAGGCCGCCCTCGCTGGACTGTCAGGCGGCGCCCGAGCCTCGCGTCGGAGGAGCGGTCGCGGCGTACCGGGGCACCACGTACGGGCCCTCGGGGATGATGGCGACCGCGGGGTCTCCGTGCCGGGCGATGCTCGCCGCGATGGCCTCGTCGACCGAGCCGACCGGCTCGACCCCGGTGATCCGCAGGTCCTCGGCGTTGAGCCCCGTCGTGTACAGCTGGACCTGCCCCACGCGCATCGGCTTGAGCTGCATCTCGGTCTGCCACTCGTCGATGTCGGCGAGGCGCTTGGCCGACACGCTCGTGAGGAAGCCGTCGGCGCCCAGGTCGACGAGCCTCTCCTGCGAGGCACGGAAGTGGGCGCTGCCGATCCCCTCCGAGCACTCCGAGGCGATGATCAACGTACCGCCCGGCGCCAGGATGTCGACCGGCGTGACCATCCCCTTGACCGTCTGGTAGTAGGTCTTGTCCAGGGGGTAGCCGGCCGCCGAGGTGACCACGGTGTGGAAGCGCCGCGGGACCTCGACCGCGGCGTAGCGGGACACGAAGCCGACGGCCTCCAGGTGGCTCTCCACGATCTCGCCGAAGTTCACGAAGCTCAGCCGCCGGTCCTCGTCGATGACGGTGTTCAGCGCGTACAGCTCGCCCACGCGGCCCACGATCTCCAGCTGCTCCTCGTGGAGAGGGTTGCCCGTGAGGGTGCACTGCGTCGCGAGCGGGTCCTCCATGAACCGGGCCGAGTGGAACGTACGGATGGTCTCCTCGCCCGCGACACCCGGGGCGACGACCTTGCGTCCTCCGGACCAGCCCGCCATGAAGTGCGGCTCCACCAGCCCGGTGACGATGCGCAGGTCGGCCTCGACGAGCCGGCGGTTGAGGAGGATGGGGGTCCCCCGGGTCGCAGTGACGCCGAGGTCGACGAGGCTCGCCCGGTCGCGGGCCCGGTGTCCTTCGACACGTACGTGGTCCACCACCCATGGGTCGCCGATGACCTCCGCGATCTCGGCCGCGTCCCCCTCGCGGTGCAGCCCGTTCGCGACGAGGATCGTGACGGCCTCCAGAGGGATGCCTGCCCGGACCAGGGTCTCGACCATCGGCCGCAGGAAGAGGTGGTTCGGGACGGGCCGCGTGATGTCGCAGATCACGATGCAGGCGCTCGCTCGCCCGGCCGCCAGCGTGCTCAGGGATGCGCAGCCCACCGGCTCGTCGAAGGCTGTGCGGACGGCGTCCGCGGGGTCGCTCAGCGTCGGCAGCGCGGGCTTCCGGATGACGGTCACGTCCGCGGAAGCGGGCGGTACGACATCGAGCAGCCCCTTCCCGTAGAGAAGCGCCACTCGCCGATCCTCGCGCGTCACCGTGCCTCCTTCCCGGAGCACCTCGACAGGGTGCACCGTACCTCCGAACCGACGCGGTGGGTACGCTACGGGGCTCGCCGGCTTGTCAGGCCCGTCGACCACGGCCCATGGAGGCGCGACGCGCGTTCGCGGTCGCTCAGGGAAGCCGCGCCAGGCTCGTCGCCGCCTGGGTCTGCAGGGCTGAGCCGCTCGCCGCAGGACTGCCGACAGCGATGTCGCTCAGCGCGAGGAAGGTGGCTCCCTTGAGGAGGTAGACCGCGTTCCCGTTCAGTGTCTGACCCGCGATGGAGGCACTCAGCGCCGCGGACTCCGCGCGATCGCCCAAGCCAGTGATGGGGGTCAGGGTCGGAGTCGGGCCGCCGGAGGGGAGCTGGGCGATGGCGGAGGTCGCCTGGGCCTCGTACTGCGACCACTGCGCCTGCGCTTCGGACGGGCTGGCCGCCTGCGTGACGAGCACCTGGAAGATGTGGGTCATGTTCGACGTGTACAGGCAGATCTTGCTCCCGTTCGCCTCCGTCTCCTTCCCGGCCCCCAACGTCGTGCCGGCGAGCGTGGACGCCTCGTTCTGGGTCACCACCTGACAGGGGTCGACTGCGACGCCTGACGATGATCCGGACGCGGTCGTCCCAGAGGACTGGGTCGTCGCGGAGGACGGGGAGGCAGCTGTCTGGAGGGCTGAGCCGCTTGCCGTTGACCCGGCAGTCATCGTGCCAGGCGCGCAACCGGTCAGGGCGAGGAATGCAGCCACGGAAAGGCCGGCAAGGCGGTGGGCGGCCGTGTGGACGTGCGATCGAGGACTGGTGGGTTCAGGCATGTCCCTACTCCCTTCCAAGCTCGTGTGACGAACGACGCGTTCGACGGGAACGCCTTCTTGTGATTTACCCACCATCCGCCGGTCTACGCGATCAGGCCGACCGTCATGCGCCGGCCGGACTGATACACAGCTTGGGGCACGAGACGCGGAAAGCCGCTCCGACCTGGGACATTCTCCCTGGTCAAAGCGGCTTTCCGCGTGTCGGGGTGACAGGATTTGAACCTGCGACCTCATCGTCCCGAACGATGCGCGCTACCAAGCTGCGCCACACCCCGAGTGGCCCGTAGGCCGAGTGGGAGTCTAGCCCATCCGGAACGCGACCTCACATCGGGCTCGTACAGGCGGAACGCGACCGCTCGCCCGCCCGCTCACGCCGTCGTACGTGGCACCAGGGTGAGCAGCGTCGCCTCCGGGCGGCACGCGAAGCGGTACGGGGCGTACGGGCTCGTGCCGAGGCCGGCGGACACGTGGAGCGCCGCGGTCCGGCCGCCGAACGTGTGAGAGCTGAGGCCCTTCACCCGCTGCGTGTCGAGGTCGCAGTTCGTCGTCAGAGCCCCGTACAGGGGCACGCAGACCTGTCCGCCGTGCGTGTGGCCCGCGATGATGAGGTCGAGCCCGTCGGCCGTCATCGCGTCGAGCAGACGCAGGTACGGGGCGTGGGTCACCCCGATCGACAGGACGGCGCTGGGGTCGGGAGGACCGGCCACGGTGTCGTACCGGTCCAGGTCGATGTGCGCGTCCTTCGTGCCGCGGACCTCGACGCGTCGGCCGTCCACGCACAGCTCCACGCGCCGGTGCTCGACGTCGTGCCAGCCTCGCGCCACGAGTCCCGCCCGGAGCTCACGGTGGGGGAGGGCTGCCCGCTCCGGCTTCCTCGTGCGGGCGAGGCCGAGGTAGCGCAGCGGGTTCACCGGCGTGGGCGCGAAGTAGTCGTTCGACCCGAAGACGAACACCCCGGGGACGGAGAAGAGGCGCCCGTACGCCTCGTACACCAGCGGCATGGCCTCCGGCTGCGACATGTTGTCGCCGGTCGTGACGACGAGATCCGGGCGCAGGGCCGCGAGGCTGTCGACCCAGCGCACCAGGTTGCGACGGTCCGTCGACAGGTGGAGGTCGGACAGGTGGAGCACCGTCATCGGACGCTGGCCGGCCGGCAGCACCGGCGCCGTCACCCGCCGCAGGGTGAAGGCCTGGCGCTCCACGAGCACCCCGTACGCGAAGCAGCCGGCGGCAGCGATCGCACCGGCGGCCGCAAGACGACCGATCACGTGGCTTAACCGCCGCCCGGCTGGCCGTTGCCGTTTCCGTTGCCATTGCCGTTGCCGTTGTTCCCCGGCGGCGGCGCAGCAGCGGTCGGCGGGGCCGGCGGGGGCGCCGGCCGCGGGCCCTGCGAGAAGTTCAGGTAGCACGTGCCGCCGACCAGACCGTCGCAGGTCACGCCGATGTAGGTGCCGGCTGCCGAGTTGTCGTACACGTTCCGCCGCAGCACGGTGAAGCCCGCGGCCTCGAGCACGGCCTGCGCCTGAGAGGCCGACATGCCGGCCGTGCTGGGGATGGAGGCCTTCGCGCCGTGGATGATCGAGTCGGGCGGCATGATGAAGTCCGTCGCCGGGAGGTTCGCCGTCGCCTCGGTCATGGCCGGCGTCCAGATGTCACCGGCGTCGCCCGATCCGGTTCCGGACAGGAACCAGCCACCCGGGAGCGTGAGGTTCATGAGGCCCCGGCTGCCCCGCGACGCCCAGTACGCCTGGTAGCGCGGCGACTTGTCGATGGCGACCATCGCCACGCCCGCGACGTTCGGCGTGTATCCCGCGAACCACACGGCCGCACGGGAGTCGATCGTTCCGGTCTTGCCGGCCTGGGGGCGGTTGTCGGGGATCCGCACGTTGGCGCCCGTACCGCCCGGCTGCATCACGTACTGGAGGACGTAGTTGACGCCGTCGGCGACCTCGGGACGGATCGTCTGCCGGCAGTTCGCGCTCTGCGTGGCGATCGTCTGGCCCGAGCGCGACGTGATCGAGCTGACGATGATCGGGTCGCAGTGCACGCCGCGCGCGGCGAAGGTCGCGTACGCCGTCGCCATCGACAGCGGGGTCACCTCGGCGACGCCGAGGGTGAACGAGGGGATGTACGAGTAGTTCTGCACCAGGTTGCCGCCGCTGGCCAGCTGAACGCCCGCCGCCTCGGCCATCCTGGCGGCCTGGCAGATGCCCGCGATCTGCTCCAGCCCGACGAAGTAGGTGTTGACCGACTTCGCGGCGCCCTGCCTCATGTCGATGTCGCCGAAGCTGCCCGTCTCGTTCGGCAGCTTGTAGTCCTGCGTGAACTTGAAGCTGGAGTCGTTGCCGGCGGCGTCACAGGTGCGGAACACCTTGTTCTGGAACTGGATCCCGCTCGCACCGGAGAGCTTCTTGTCGACCGGGATGCCGCGGTCGAGCGCCGCGGCGATGGTGAACGCCTTGAACGTCGACCCCGCCTGGTAGCCCTCCGCCCCACCCATCGAGCCAGAGACGGCGTAGTTGTAGTAGGTCTCGCCCTGGTCCACGTTCGTGCCCATGACGGGCCTGCTCTGCGCCATCGCGAGGATGAGTCCCGTGCCCGGCTGCACCTCGACCATCGTGCTGATGACCGGGTCGGTGGGCTTGGCGTGGGACGAGACCGCGTGCTGTGCGGCGTCCATGGCGCCGGGGTCGATCTGGGTCTTGATGACCAGGCCGCCTCGGTACACCGTGCTGCGGCGCTCCTCCGGGGAGGCGCCGAGCGCGGGGTTCTGCATCAGGGACCGCACGACGTAGTCGCACATGAACGGGTAGCGGGTCCCGACACAGCCGGTCTTGCTCGCGACGACCTTGGCCTTGTCGAACGGCGTCGCCTTGGCCTTCGCCGCGTCGTCCGGGGTGATGAGGTTGAGCTCGAGCATGCGGTTGATGACGACGTTGCGACGGTCGAGCGCGGCCTGCGGATGGTTGACCGGATCCGTCGCGACGGGGTTCTGGGTCAGGCCGGCGAGCATGGCTGCCTGAGGCAGCGTCAGGTCCTTCGCGGAGACGCCGAAGTAGTGCTTCGCTGCGGCCTCCACCCCGTACGTGCCGTCGCCGTAGTACGCGATGTTGAGGTAGCGGTTGAGGATCTCGTCCTTGGAGTACTTCGACTCCAGCGCGACCGCGTACCGGAGCTCCATGACCTTGCGGCTCAGCGTCTGCTCCTGCGCCGCGAGGACCCCCGCCTGGTCGCCGGCCGCCTGCGCGGCCTCGATCCGTACCTGCTTGATGTACTGCTGGGTCAGCGTCGAGCCGCCCTGCACGTCGGTGCCGCTGCTGGTCTTGACGAGGGCGCGGAGCGTGCCCTTCAGGTCGAGCGCGCCGTGCTGGTAGAAGCGTGTGTCCTCGATGGCGACCTGGGCGATCCGCATGATGGGGGCGATCTGGTCGAGCGGGACGACCGTGCGGTTCTCGTCGTACAGCTCGGCCAGCTTCTCGCCGTTCGCCATGAGGATGACGGTCTTGTCGGACGCGGGCGCGATGGTGAGCTCAGCCGGCAGGCTCTCGACCCCCTGGGCCATGTACTTGGTCGACGCACTCCCGATCGCCGCGGCCGGCACGACCAGGCCCGCGACGAGCAGTCCGGCGAGGACGCTGACGACGACGAACATCGCCAGGGCGTAGACCTTCGGGCCGAACTGAGGGGAGTTCATGCGTCCAGAGTAGGCGAGACGTCTGTCCGCCTCCGAACCAACGTGAGACAGGACGGGAGACGCGCCCTCGCCGCTGCAGGTCCATGGTGCGGGGTCGCCTCTAGGCAGGGACCCGGCCCCTGTGTAGTTTTGATCGTGTCGTGGTAGTACCAGCGGGGTCCTCCGGACACCGCCTGGCTCGAAGGGATCGATGAGGATGCCAATGCGCCGTCACGATGACTGGACGCTCGAGGCCAAGTGCCAGGGGAAGCAGGACGAGCTCTTCCCGGACGGCGCCGACCAGAAGCGCGTCCGGTCGCTCTGCGCCGGCTGCCGGGTACGCAAGGAGTGCCTCGCCGAGGCGCTCGACAACCGGATCGAGTGGGGTGTCTGGGGCGGCATGACCGAGCGCGAGCGCCGTCAGCTTCTCCGTCAGCGCTCAGATGTCGCCGACTGGTCCGTCGTCCTCCTCGGCAAGCACGGCGCCGTCCACGAGCACTGACCCGAGCTCTCTCACGACGTCGAGGTCGGTGACCTCGCGCCCCAGCGTCCGTACGAGCGTGACCGGCAGCGTCGTCGGCAGGGCTGTGAGCATGCGCGCCCGCTGAGCCCGCCACGTGACCCAGCTCGTACGCCACCAGTGGTACGCGTCGGGAGCGCTCCTCAAGGCCTCCTCGGCGTCCGGCGAGAGGCAGACGGCCTCGGAGACCTTGTTCACGACGACGCCCCGTGCGGTCGTGCCGCGGTCCCGCAGCTGGCCCACGAAGAAGCGGGCCTCGTCCAGTGCAGCGCGTCGCGGGCTGGCGACGATGACGAAGGCGGCCGCCGGGGAGGCCAGGAGCGTGCGGACCCGCGACGCGCGTCTCCGGAAGCCGCCCATGACGCTCTCGAACGCGGACGCGAAGACCTGGAGGTCGGCGAGCGCCTTGCTCCCGATGACCTTGGAGATGAGCCAGGTCACCTGCGACAGGCCGGCACCGATGAGCTTGAGCGGGCCACTGCTCGGGGCGAGGAGCTGGAGGACGGGTCCCTCCGCCAGACGGTCGAGCCGTGCGGGGGCGTCGAGGAAGTCCAGGGCCGACCTCGATGGGGGCGTGTCGACGACGATGAGGTCCCAGCGGGACGTGGCCTGCGCCTGCTCGTACAGCTGGCCCAGCTTCTCCGTCGCCATGTAGTCCTGCGTGCCGGAGAACGACGTGGACAGCGCCTTGTAGAAGGGGTTGCGGAGCACTTCGTCGACGCGGTTCCGCGGCGCGTGGGACCGGACCGCGTCGTCGAACGTCTGGGTCATGTCGAGCATGAGGGCGTCGAGGCTGCCCCCGGACACACCGGGTACGGGCTGGGGATCGCCGCCGAGATGATCCAGGCCGAGGGCGGTGGCCAGGCGCTTCGCGGGGTCGACCGTGACCAGGGCGACGTGACGCCCCGACTCCGCCGCTGCGAGGGCGAGAGCGGCCGACACCGACGTCTTGCCGACCCCGCCGGTGCCGCAGGTCACGATCACATGGACGTCACGGTCGGCGATGAGCTCGGCGACCGTGAAGAGCCGCCTCACGCGGCCCAGCCTTCAGCCAGGAGGTCGGCGATGTGGACGAGGTCCTCCGGACGAACCTCCCGTGGCAGGAGCGGCAGCCTCAGCGGGGCGGGCCGACCGAGCTCCGCCAGGCGCTGCTCCAGCATCTCGGCCCACGGGCGCTGGCTCGCCGCCACCGCCGCGTCGCGCTCCCAGGCCGCACGCAGGGCCGGGTCCGTCACGGTGTCGGGGAGGGGCGGAGGGTCCGTCACGACCTGGTTGACGATCACGTGGCCCACGGCGATGCGGTCGCGGCTGAGCGCGTCGATGGTTTCGAGCGTCTCGGTGAGCGCCATCTCCGTACACGTCGTCACGAGGTGGACCTGCGTGCTGTCGGCCCGCAGCAGGGTCATGATCGACTGGGCCTGTGGCGCGATGGGGCCGACCACCACGACCTCCGCGAGCGCCTCCCCGGCCGTGAGGAAGCTCTCGATGCGCCCTGTGGGCGGGGCGTCCATGACGATGGCGTCGACGGCGTCCGGCTCGCGCTTCAGGCCGCGTCTCGCCGCCTGGTAGACCTTGCCCGTCAGCAGCACGTCGCGCAGTCCCGGGGCCAGCTCGGCCGCGAACTCCACGAATCCGGTCTTCTCGAGCAGGACGCCCGCCACCCCCAGTCGTACATGGCCTTCCAGGTAGTCCCTCAGGGCGTGCCGCGAGTCGACGCTCAGCATCCGCAGCGTCTGCCCGGAGATCGTCACGCTGCGCTCGTCCCCGAGGGCGACGCGCGACAGCCCTGCCGCCTCGGACAGCCCGTGACGGGACTCCACCTCGCAGACCAGCGTCTCCCCGGAACGCCTCAGCATCAGGGCGAGGGCGAGGGCGACGGTCGTCTTCCCGGTCCCCCCCTTGCCGCTCACGATGTGGAGCGGCGCGACGTCCGGCATGGCTCCAGCGTAGGCCCGACGCCTGCCCGACCACGTACGGCGAGGCTAGGGTGTGCGCCATGCAGAAGTGGGAGTACGTGACCGTGCCGCTGCTCACGCACGCGACGAAGCAGATCCTCGACAACTGGGGTTCCGAGGGCTGGGAGCTCGTGGCGGTCGTGCCGGGGCCGACGCCGGAGAACCTCGTCGCGTACCTGAAGCGCCCTCTGGCCTCATGACGAGCCCCACCGAGAGGCTCGCTGCGCTCGGTCTCGAGCTCCCTCCCGTCGCCGCGCCGGTGGCTGCGTACGTCCCCGCCACGCGGGTCGGTGACCAGGTGTGGACGTCGGGCCAGCTCCCCACCCGTGAGGGCAGGCTGCTCGAGACGGGGCTCGTGGGCCGGGAGGTGAGCCCGGACGCCGCTGCGGACCTCGCGAGGACGGCTGCGCTCAACGCCCTGGCGGCGGCCGCCGACGTGGCCGGCGGGCTCGACGCCATCCGCCGGGTGGTCAAGGTCGTCGTGTACGTGGCCAGCGACCCGGCGTTCGTCGCGCAGCCCGCCGTCGCCAACGGCGCCAGCACCCTACTGAGCGACGTGTTCGCGTCCGGCCATGTACGTAGCGCGGTGGGCGTGGCCTCCCTGCCCCTCAACTCGCCCGTCGAGGTGGAGATCGTCGTCGAGGCGTGACCACCGCACGGACGGCTCCCCGACGTCTCCAGCCGGTCGCCACAGGCAGCCACAGTGCCGTCTCGCAGGGCGGCGGGACTGTCACAGGGCGCCACTAGGCTGTCGCCGTGGCTGAGGCAGGATCGCGGCTCGCGACCGTACGACGGGCGCGGCGCATCGACCGTGCCCTCGCGGACGCCTACCCGGACGCGAAGTGCGAGCTGGACTTCACCTCGCCGTTCCAGCTCCTCGTCGCCACGATCCTCTCGGCGCAGACCACCGACCGTCGCGTCAACGCCGTGACGCCCGTCCTCTTCATGGCCTACCCGGACCCCGCCGCCCTCTCGGTGGCGAACCCGGAGGACATCGAGAAGATCATCATGTCCACCGGCTTCTTCCGCGCGAAGGCGAAGACCCTCGTCGCCCTGGGCGTGGCTCTGACGGAGAGGTTCGGCGGTCAGGTCCCGGGCCGCATGGAGGACCTCGTGACACTGCCCGGCGTCGGTCGCAAGACGGCCAACGTCGTGCTGGGTGACGCCTTCGGCATCCCGGGCATCACGACGGACACGCACGTGCTGCGCCTGAGCCGGCGCTTCGGCTGGACCGAGTCGGAGGACCCCGTGGTCGTCGAGTCGGACGTCGCGGCGCTCTT
>DASSQF010000368.1:0-14026 GCA_035702685.1 Propionibacteriaceae bacterium | reverse complement strand
GAGCCGGTGGCGGGCGCCGAGCGCGCGCGCCGGATCGCCGCGATGCGCGACGCCGGCGTCCGAGCGGTCAAGCTGCGCTTCCACCACGCCGACTGGCGCCACGACGTCGAGGTCGTCGAGGAGGTGCGCGACGCCGTCGGCCGCCTCGTCGCCGAGCGCGGGACGACGCTCGTCGTCGTCGAGCACCGCATCGGCACGTGGCTGCCGCTCGTCGACCGGGTGGTCGTGCTGGCGGCGGGTGGCGGGGTCGTCGCCGACGGCCCGCCCGACCAGGTGTTCAGCACGCACGGAGCTGAGCTCGCGGCGCTGGGGGCCTGGGTGCCCGGGATCGGCCACGGGCTCGTACGCCGTCCGGTCCCGCGGTCACGCGACGCCGTGCTCTCCGCACGCGAGCTGACGATCGGGTACGAACCGGACACCCCTGTACGGACGGTGTCCTCCCTCGACATCCCGCAGGGCACCTCGACGACCCTCACGGGTGCGAACGGCAGCGGGAAGACAACGCTCGCCCTCACGCTCGCGGGCCTGCTCCCCTCGCTGGGCGGCCACGTCCAGGCGTCGCCCACCATCTCCCCCGCCCCCGCGGGTCCTCGTCGGTTCACCATGTTCAGTCGGCGTGCTGGCGCTTCTCACGGCGAATACGCCATGAGAAGCGCCAGTTCACCTACTTATCCTGGTGAACCGGCGACTCGGCCACGCCCCGGTGGCACGTACACGACCCGGACGGATCCCTCGCGCTGGCGCTCGAAGGAGCTGCTGACGCGGCTCGGGACCGTGTTCCAGGACCCCGAGCACCAGTTCGTGGCGGCCACGGTCGCCGACGAGCTGGCGATCGGGCTACGGGCCCTCGGCCGGGGCAAGGAGGACGTCGAGGTGCGTGTCGCCGAGCTCCTGGAGCAGCTCCACCTCGGGCGCCTCGCCCGCGCCAACCCCTTCACCCTCTCCGGCGGCGAGAAGCGCCGTCTCAGCGTCGGCACGGTGCTCGCCACGAGTCCGGCGGTCGTGTTCCTCGACGAGCCCACGTTCGGGCAGGACCGCAACACGTGGGTGGACCTCGTACGGCTCGTCACCGCGCAGCTCGAGGCCGGTACGACTGTCGTCTCCGTCACGCACGACGCCGACTACCTCGACCTTCTCGGCGAGCACCACGTCCACCTCGAGGTCCCGGCATGAGCATGCCCGACCGCGCCCACCACGCCCGCAGCCTCGCGCCCCGACCGGAGGTCGTCCCCTACGACGTCCCCGAGGCCCGGCACGACGCGACGAGGACCGATGTGCCCGACCGCGTACGCTCGCCGCACGGCCCCGGCCGTCCTCCCCGTACGGCTCTCGACCGGGTGAACCCGGTGACGAGGATCACGGCTGCCGTGATCGTCTCGCTCCCCCTGCTGGTCACCCTCGACTGGGTGAGCGGCGCGACGATGACCGCGATCGTCCTCGTCTCAGCCTTCGCCCTCGGGTTCGGGATGCAGTTCGTGGCCCGCCGTGTCTGGCCGGTCCTGCTGCTGGCGCCGCTGGCCGGGCTGAACATGGCCCTGTACGGGAAGCCGGGTGGCGCCGTCCACCTCGACTGGTTCCTCGTGCACGTCACGGACAACTCGCTCACGCTGGCCGTCGCGGTCATGCTCCGGGTCCTCGCGCTGGGCGTCCCCGCGATCCTCCTGTTCACGGGCATCGACCCGACAGACCTCGCGGACGGCCTCGCCCAGGTCTGGCACCTGCCCGCGCGGTTCGTGCTCGGCGCGCTGGCAGGCTTCCGGCTCGTGGGCCGCTTCGTCGACGACTGGCGGTCCCTGGCCCTGGCCCGGAGAGCGCGCGGCCTGGGCGACACGGGAGCCGTACGACGCTGGGCGACGATGGCCTTCGCCATGCTCGTCATCGCGATCCGGCGTGGCTCGAAGCTCGCCACCGCGATGGAGGCCCGGGGCTTCGGCACGGCGCACCGGACCTGGGCCCGCACCTCGAGCGTCGGCCGGGCGGACGCCGTCCTCATCGTCTCGGCCGTCATCGCGGTCACGCTGGCGCTCGCCGCCAGCGTGGCGGCCGGGACGTTCTGGGCGGTCTGGTCGTGAACTGCTCGGTCCTCGAGGCCCCCCGCCTCGTCGTCGAGCGGGTGAAGGGCGTCGTACGGCCCGTGGTGCTGCTCGACGGCGGCTCCGGCTCGGGCAAGACCTCCCTCGCCGCGCGGATCGGCGAGGAGTGGGCCCGACGCCGTACCGACACCCTCCAGCTGGTGTCGCTCGACGACGTCTACCACGGCTGGGAGGGTCTCGCCGCGGCAGCCTCGGCCGTTCCCGCCATCCTGGGCCCCGCGGGCGGCTACCGGCGTTGGGACTGGGCCCGCTCCGTACCCTCGGGCTGGGTCGGCGTGGACCCGGCACGTCCCGTCCTCGTCGAGGGGTGCGGCGCGCTGACCCGCGCGTCCGCGCCGCTCGCGACCGTACGGCTGTGGCTCGACGCACCCGAGCCCCTTCGCAAGGCGCGAGCCCTCGCTCGGGACAAGGGAGGCTTCGACCCCTACTGGGACATGTGGGCCGACCAGGAGCGCGCGCACTGGGCGCAGGATCGCCCCTGGTCGCTCGCGGACCTCCTGGTCGCCGCCGACTGAGGCGTCAGCCCTTGACGGCCCCGCTCGTCATGCCCGCCACCATCTGCCGGTTGAAGATGACGAACACGACCAGCGGCGGAATGGTGATGAGCAGGACGTTCATGAACAGCAGGTTGTACATGTTCAGGTAGTCGGAGATGTAGTTGTACAGCGTCAGCTGCACCGTGGGATATCCCGGCAGGAAGTACAGCGGGTTCACGAAATCGTTGAAGACCGCGACCGACTGCACCACGACCACCGTCACGATGACGGGTTTCAGCAGCGGGAAGATGATCGTGAAGAACAGCTTGAGCGGCCCTGCCCCGTCGACGATCGCCGCCTCGTCGATCTCACGGGGAATGGTGGCCACGAACCCGCGGAAAAGCAGCACGCAGAACGACATGTGGAACGTGATCTCGATGAGCATCAGCCCCGGCATGGTCTTGAACAGCCCCAGCGACTGGAGCACCCAGACGGTCGGCACCACGGCGGGTGGGATGACCAGCCCGGCCAGCACCATGAGCTGGATGACCAGGCCGACCGTGCCCCGCCGACGCTGCCAGATGAAGGCCGTCATCGCCCCGAACAGGACCATGAAGGTCACCGACACCACGGTCAGCACCGCGGAGTTGATGAAGGCGACGACGAGGTCGTACTCCTTCGCCTGGATGACCGTGGTGAGGTTCGACCAGAACTGGATCGTACGGGGCCATGCCATGGACAGCGAGGACGCCTCGGCGGGCGTCTTGAGCGCCTGGATGACGATGAACACGAACGGGATGACGAAGATGACGATGGCGACCGCGAACACGATGACCGTCATCGGCAGCCGCCGGAGCAGCCCCGGTCGACGTCTCGTGGGCCCCTCGGACGTCCTGTCCTGGGTCGGGTCGACGGTGATGATCCCAGCGCTCACAGCTCCACCTCCCGCCTGGTCAGGAACCACTGCAAGGGCATGATGATCAGGGCGACCAGCAGGAAGAGGACCACGTTGCCGGCCGTCGACAGGCCGTAGAAGCCGGCCTGGTACTGCTTGTAGATCACCGACGCGATGACGTCGGACGCGAAGCCGGGGCCGCCGCGGGTCATCGCCCAGATGAGGTCGAACGAGCGAAGTCCGCCGATGAGCGACAGCGTGATGACCGTCGTCGTCGCGGGCCACGCGAGCGGCAGCGTGATGTGGAAGAACTGCTTGAACTTGCCGGTCCCGTCCACGTCCGCGGCCTCGTAGTACTCCCGAGGGATCGCGAGGATGCCGGCCATGTAGATGAGGGTCGCCAGGCCGACACCCTTCCAGATGTCGACGATCGCGACCGAGTACAGGACGAGGCTCGGGTCGGTGAGCCAGCCGGGTCCGGTGATCCCGACGGCCTTCAGGACGACGTTGATGAGGCCCTGGGTGGGGTCCATGAGCGCCTTGAACGCGATGCCGACGCCGATGGTGCTGACGAGCACGGGGAAGAAGATGATCGACCGGACGAGACCGCGGCCGATGATCCGCGACGTCAGCAGGACGGCGAGTGGCAGGCCCAGAACGACCTTCGAGCCGGAGGTCACGACCGCGTAGATGAGCGTGTGGACGAGGCCCCCGCTGAGCTGCGGCTCGGCGAAGAAGAGCTGGAAGTTCTCGAACCCGATCCAGGTGGCGCTCTGCAGGTCCCAACGCGTGAACGCGAAGTAGAACGAGGCCACGGTGGGGACCAGGAAGAAGATCACGAACAGCGTCGCGGACGGGATGAGGAACCACAACGGGTACGTCTTCGCGGTGTAGAGACGCGTCGTCGACGAGTTCTTCTTCACTGCGGCAGACGCCCGCACGAGCCTTTGCGGGGTCGCCTCGGATGCTGCCATTGAGCCCCCTTTTCATCGTTGAAAACCAGGGGCGCCACCGTACGTGACGCAGGACGGAACGGGCGGTCGTGAAACGATTCACGGCGCCGCTTGCTCAACGCTAACCGTCGATCGCATAGCGAGTCAAGGGTTTCGGATTAAGTCTTGACAAGCCGGCCGGAAGGGCCCAACACTTCTTTGAAACGTCACAGTGCAAGGAGGCACGGCATGCCGGATTGGGCGAACGCGTCCCTGATCGGTTCCGACAACGACTACAACCACGCTCCCCTGATCCGTACGGTCGTCACTCCCGACGCCGGCCACGGCGGCGTCACGGGCGCGACGCTGGTGGCGTCGGGACTCGGGATCTTCGAGGGCTTCGTCGACGGCCGACCGGTCGGTCCGGATGTCTTCAGCCCGGGTTGGTCGAGCTACGAGTGGCGCATGCGTGGGTATTCGTACGACGTGACCGGTCTCGTTCCGGACCGCCCCTTCGTCCTGGGCTTCTCGCTCGGGAAGGGCTGGGCCGCGGGCCGGATCCCCTTCACCCAGCCAGGAGGCTTCTACGCGCACGAGCCGTCGGTCATCGCCACGCTCGAGATCACGTACTCCGACGGTCACCGTCAGCAGGTCGTCACCGACGACACCTGGCAGTCCGGCCCCTCCCAGACGACCTTCCACGAGATCTACGACGGCCAGTCCATCGACGCGCGCATCGACGTCTGCGGCTGGAACAGCGACGTCGCGCCGCGCGCCGACTGGACCGGGGTCACCGTCCACGAGCTCGACAAGGGGCGGCTCGTCCCGTACGACGGACCGCGCGTGGTCAGGCACGAGGAGATCGCGCCGCAGCGGATCTGGACCTCGCCCAGCGGGAAGACACTCGTCGACTTCGGGCAGAACCTCGTCGGCTGGATCCGGATCCACGTGAACGCCCCCGCAGGTACCGAGATCACGGTCCGCCACGCGGAGGTCCTCGAGCACGAGGAGCTCGGCACGCGCCCGCTGCGCACGGCGAAGGCGACGGACACGTACACGACCTCCGGTCACGACGACGTCTTCGAGCCCACCAAGACCTTCCACGGGTTCCGCTACGCGGAGGTGACGGGCTGGCCGGGCGAGCTCGACCCGAACGCCCTGCGCGCGGTCGTCGTCCACTCGGAGATGGCGCGGATCGGCCGCTTCGAGTGCTCGGACGAGATGCTCAACCAGCTGCACCGCAACGTCGTGTGGGGCCAGCGGGGCAACTTCTTCGACGTCCCGACCGACTGCCCCCAGCGCGACGAGCGCCTCGGCTGGACCGGTGACATCGCGGCGTTCGCGCCGGCCGCCGCGTTCATCTACGACGTCAAGGGCTTCCTCGGCGAGTGGATGGCGAACGTCGACGCCGAGCAGGCGCACAACGACGGGATCGTGCCCTTCGTCGTACCGGACGTGCTGAAGTTCTTCGAGCGCCCCAACCGCCCCCGCGAGTCCACGTGCCTGTGGAGCGACGCGGGCGTGTGGGTCCCGTGGACGCTGTACGAGGCGTACGGCGACGAGGCCGACCTGAGGGCCTCGTTCGGCACGATGCGCGGCCATGTCGACCACGTCGAGACGCTGCTGTCGCCGAACGGCCTGTGGGACGAGGGGTTCCAGTTCGCCGACTGGCTCGACCCGACAGCGCCACCGGACGACCCGTTCAAGGCCGTCGCGGACAAGGGCGTCGTCGCCACCGCCTGCCTGTACCGCAGCGTCGACCTCACCGCCCGTACGGCGCAGATCCTCGGCGAGACCGAGGCCCAGGCGCGGTACGAGGCGTACGCCGCCCGGCTCAAGGAGGCCTTCAACACCCACTACGTCGACGGCGGCAGGATCACGTCCGACTGTCCGACCGTGTACGCGCTGGCCATCTGCTTCGACCTCCTCTCGGCCGGGGACGAGCGGGCCGCGGGTGACCGACTCGCCGAGCTCGCCGCGGCGAACGGCTACCGGGTCGCCACCGGCTTCGCGGGCACGCCGTTCGTGCTCCACGCGCTGTCACGGACCGGCCACCTCGACGCGGCGTACCGGATGCTGCTGGAGCGCGAGTGCCCGTCGTGGCTCTACCCCGTCACCATGGGGGCGACGACGATCTGGGAGCGATGGGACTCCATGCTCCCCGACGGCACCATCAACCCTGGTCAGATGACCTCGTTCAACCACTACGCGTTCGGCGCCGTCGCCGACTGGATGCACAAGGTCATCGGCGGGATCAACCCGCTCGAGCCCGGCTACAGCCGGGTCCTCATTTCGCCGAAGCCCGGAGGCGGACTCACGTGGGCTTCGACAAGTCTCGACACGCCCCACGGCACCGTTGCCGTGTCCTGGCGGGGCGAGGCGGGTCAGGTCGACGTCGACGTGACCCTGCCCGAGGGGGTCACCGGCGTGTTCCGGTCCCCCGACGGCACCGAGAAGGACCTGGCCGCCGGCCGGTCCAGCTTGCAGATCAGCGCATAGGAGATCGGAAATGCGAACTGCTCGGAAGTTCCTCAAGGCAGCGGGCGTCGTGGGGGCCTCGGCAGCCCTCATGCTCACCACTGCCTGCCAGTCAGGAAGCTTGACCGGGGCCAACAACGCCAGCGCCGGCGTGACGCTCATCAAGCTCCTGTCCACCAACGACACCACGAACACCGCGATCTCGAAGGCCCTCGCCGACGGGTTCAACGCCTCGCAGAACAAGTACAAGGTCAATGTCGTCAGCCGTCCCGGTGGCACAGAGGGCGACAACCTCGTGAAGACCCGCCTCTCGACGGGCTCCATGGAGGACGTGTTCCAGTACAACAGCGGCTCGCTGATGAACAACCTGAACCCGTCGAAGAACCTCATCCCGCTCGGCGACGAGAGCTACGTCAAGGACTTCACCGCTCCGTTCAAGACGGCCGTCACGGCGTCGTCGGACCAGAAGATCTACGGCGCGCCCTGGGGAGCCGGCAACGGCGGCGGGATCATGTACAACAAGAAGGTCTACGCACAGCTCGGCCTGAGCGTCCCGGAGACGTGGGACCAGTTCATGGCCAACAGCCAGAAGATCAAGGCGGCCGGCAAGACGGCGGTCCTGCAGACGTACGGCACCACGTGGACCTCGCAGCTGTTCATGCTCGGCGACTTCGCGAACATCAACGCCAAGGACCCCAACTGGGCCAAGAACTGGACCGAGAACAAGACCAACTACGAGTCGATGCCTGGCCTGGCGGGCTTCCAGAAGACCGAGGACGTGTTCAAGGCCGGCTTCATCAACGCCGACGCCGCCTCGCTCACCATCGACAACGGCCTGAAGCTGCTCGCCAACGGCGACGCGGTGCAGTACCCGATCCTCTCGGGCAACATCACGACGGTGCAGCAGAACTCGCCGGACAAGGTCAACGACCTCGGCTTCTTCCCGATCCCGTCCAGCCTCGGCGGCAAGTCGGTGCTGACGACCTGGGTCCCGAACGCGCTGTACATCCCGACGACGACCAAGGGTGCGAACCTCGAGGCGGCCAAGGCGTTCATCGCGTACACCGAGGGTGCGGACGGCTGCAAGGCGCAGCTCGGCGCCTTCTCGCCCAACGGCCCGTTCGGCATGAACACCTGCAAGCCCTCCGGCAACCTGCCGCAGGTCGCCCAGGACGTGTTCTCGTACTCGAACAGCGGGAACTTCGGCCCCGCCCTCGAGTTCATCTCGCCCCTCAAGGGCCCGAACCTGGAGTCGATCATCATCCTGGTCGGGACGGGGCAGAAGTCGGCGAAGGACGCCGCGGCCCTGTACGACGAGGACTCGAAGAAGCAGGCCAAGCAGCTGAACCTGCCGGGCTGGTGATCCCGGCTCCGACGCGCTGACACCTGTGCGGCGGGCATCTCCCTCGGGGGATGCCCGCCGTGTCGCGTTCGGGGAGCAGGCTGGAGCTGGGTTCGCTGGAAGCCGGGTCGCTCAGGCCTCGGGGCGCATGCGGAAGTCGTAGTGCGCGGGCAGCGGCCGGTTCGTGCCGCGCGCGGCCTCGTACGCCCTCCAGACCTCGGTGAAAGTGGCGGCTCCCTCGCGGATGTCGGGGACGATCAGTCCTGACTCGAGGATGGCGCCGGCCTCGTCCAAACGGCCCAACGCGACGTACGCCTCGGCCAGCAGCAGCCCGAAGCGGCCCGCGCGCGGCCCTTCCAGCTCGTGTCCCCGCAGCCGCTCTACCACGTCCGCCGCCCGGCCCACCGCGAGCGCCGCGGTCGCGTACTCGATGAGCAGCGAGGGGTTGGCGTCGAGGTCGACCGCACGGGCGAGGTAGTCGGCCCGCTCCTCCGGATCCGTCGAGGTGAGGCCGAGCGCACGGTAGCCCTCCGCCGAGGGTTCGGCCGCGAGGGAGGCCCGCCAGTACTTCCGGGCCCGGCGCACCTTGCCGCGCGCGAGTGCGAGGTAGCCCAGGTGGAGATCCCGGGCGGGGCTCTCCGGCGCCTCCTCCAGGCGTGCGCGCCAGCCGGGCCCGGCCACGGGCGCAGCAGGACCGGTGAGGGGCTGCCCGCCGAGGACGGCGAGCCACGGGCGCTGGGCGGCCCCGAGCGTGTCCGCAGGGAACGGTGTGGCGGGACCGACGGGAAGGTCGCCGGCGGCCACCGCCAGTGCTCCCCACCCATCCGCGGTCGCCTCGATCGTGACCGGCGCGTCCTGCACGCGCGCGAGGGTACGGTCCGCCTCCGCCACCCTCGTCGGGCGCGGCGGACGCTGGTCGACCGGACCGGTCAGGCGCAGCGGCCCGTACGCCTCGGTCCACGTCCACGTCTCACCGGGGCCGAGCGGCAGGTGGTGGAGCTGGGTCGGCCCGAGGCCGGCCTGGATCTCGCAGTAGCGGCCGGTGCCGCCCAGCCACGTCTGCCAGGTCTCACCGCCCGTCGCGGTGCCCCAGACGAACAGCTTGCGGCCGCGGAGGCGGGGAGTGGACGTCTGCTGCATCCCGACCCCGTCTGCGTCGACCGCCGCGACCCACGGTTCCTCCAGGCCGTCGAGGTCGGCGAACAGGTCGGAGGCGTACTCCTGGGCGGCGGGGTTCAGCCGGTCGGGGGTGACGTCGACGACCGACAGGGCGGCGTAGCCGGAGGACACCGCACGCGTCGCGGGCATCAGCACACGCCCTCCGGGAACCTGCGGCACCGCGATCGTGGACCACCAGTACACGGGAACCGTCCGGTCGTACGGGTTGTCCAGCACCACGCGCACGTACAGGTCCTCGGAGCCTTCGGGGAGCCACGCGTCGAGGCGCCAGACGAGCCCGAGCATGCGCTCGTACGCCCACAGCCGCAGGACCTCGGTCCCATCGGGCCCGGGCACGCGTCCGGCGGAGACCGGCGAGCTCGTGAGCGGCCAGTGACCGGTGAAGCCGAGGTTCCACTCCACGCCGCCCGAGAACCAGGCCTGGCGGAGCGCGAGGTTGCCGTGCATGAGCGCGTCCGGCTGGTACAGAAGCTCACGGCCCGCCACCTTGTCGTACAGCGTCCACAGGCGGCCGCCGAGCTCGAGCAGGAACGTCGCCTTGAGCCGGTCGTTCTCGAGGACGGCGACGCGGAGGTCGCGCACCTCGACGTTGCGGTCGAACGAGTCCTGCGCGTCGTACGGGAGGACGGTCGGGAACCGCTCGACGTAGCCGTCACGCCCGCCGAGCACCTTCCAGTCGGCGTCGGACACGGGACGTGCGCCGCCTGCGTCGAGGATCGGGAGCCCGTTCCCAGGGCCGGGCCCCGCGATCGGCGTGGGCAGCGTGGTGAACGTCAGCACAGGCTCAGGCTAGCGACCCGTGTCCCCCCGCGGGCAGCCCTACCCCGAGGTCGCCTGTACGAGGGGGCTGAGTCCCGCTCGTACCGTCCAGACTGAGCTCTGAGCGGCGTCGGTTTACCACGTTATCCCGGTGAGCTGGACGTTCTCATGGCGAATCTGCCATGAGAACGTCCAGTTTCACCACTGAACATGGTGAACCGACCGACCCCGCGGGGCACCGGTGTCAGCGCAGACCGCTCCACTGCTTGTGGCGCCGCACGGTCGAGACGATGAAGTCGACGACCCGCTGGGAGCAGTTGTCGATGCGGTAGTCGTCCGGTACGACGATCGGCTCGCCCCGCATCGCCAGTCCCATGGCCTCCACGACGTTCTCCGGGTCGAGACCGGTCATGATGATCGCGCCCGTGTCGAGGGCCTCAGGCCTCTCGATCGCGTCGCGCAGGGTGACCGCTGGGAAGCCCAGCAGGCTGGCCTCCTCGGCGATGGTGCCGGAGTCGGACAGGACGCACGCCGCGTTGAGCTGGAGCTTGTTGTAGTCGAGGAAGCCCAGGGGCTCGTGGAACGTGACCCCCTCGAGCGTGCGGCCCAGGGCGTCGAGACGCTTCCGCGTACGGGGGTGGGTCGAGACGAGGATGGGCTTGCCGTACGTGTCGTGCACGACCTGCAGGCAGTCGAGCAGCGCGCCGAGACGCTCCGGGGAGTCGACGTTCTCCTCCCGGTGAGCGGAGACGAGGATGTACGAACGGCGCGCCAGCTGCAGCCGTACGAGCACGTCCGACTCCTCGATCGCCTCGCGGTGGGCGTCGAGGACCTCCTTCATGGGCGAACCGGTCTTGATGATGCGGCGCGGCTGCAGCCCCTCCGCGAGCAGGTTGCGACGGGCGTGCTCGGTGTAGACGAGGTTGTAGTCGGCGACGTGGTCGACGAGGCGCCGGTTCGTCTCCTCGGGCACGTTCTCGTCGAAGCACCGGTTGCCGGCCTCCATGTGGTACACGGGGACGCGCATCCGCTTCGCCATGACCGCCGACAGGCACGAGTTCGTGTCGCCGAGCACGAGCAGCGCGTCCGGTGCGTAGTCGCGGATCGCCTGCTCCGTACCGACGAGGACGTCACCCAGCACCTGACCCAGGCTGTCCGTACGGACGTTGAGGAGCCGGTCGGGAGCGCGGAGGCCGAGGTCGCGGAAGAAGACCTCGCCGAGCAGCGGGTCGTAGTTCTGGCCGGTGTGGACGAGCACGTGGTCGAGCGTCTCGTCGAGCCTCTTCATCACCGCGGACAGGCGGATGATCTCCGGCCGCGTCCCCACCACCGTCATCACACGAGTCACGGGCCTCATCCTCCCACCCGTACGGACATGCGCCAGAGCCGCCCGTGCGGCGCGCTGGGATCGTGGCGGCCCTGTCGGTCCATCAAGGGGGCGATGCGAAACCTTCACCCACCACGACGTATCTGTCGCGGGACGTGCAGGTTCTCCTCCAGCCCGTGAACCGACACAGGGGCTTCAGGTGTTCCTGCTGACCTGAGAGATCGCGCCTTCGACTGCATCGGCCGTGAGCCCTGCCGCGACCCTCTCCGAGCCGGTTTCTGGTCGTTGTGAGGAGGGTTGGGGCACGTTACCGAGCCTCAGACCAGTTTCGGGTCGGGATAGGGCCGGCGAAGGGGCCGCATGGCGACCAGAATCCGGCTCGGACCGCGTGCCGCATTGCCGACGCCCGTCATACCGGCCAGAAACCGGCTTGAACGTCCGCAGGTTCGCGCCCGACGAGAGCCGGGTTGAGGAGCGCCGGGCACCGCTCGACCGACCGTCTGGTTCATCACGGCAGCATGCAAGACGTGCGCGTCCCCGGCAGATGCTGCGTGGGGCGTACAGGTCTGCCTACAGCCCTTGATGAACTTGCGACGGGGTGTTCGTACAGCCCGGCGCGGTACGAGGAGGCGTGTACGTCAGAGCGTCGGGCCCGACCGTACCTTCTCCCAGTACGTGTCCGGGGCCTCCGGGTCGTACAGCTCGTTCGTCCAGAACAGGGTCGTGGCCTCGCCGTCCATGGCCGTGATGTTGTGCGTCCACATGGTCGGCATGTCGATCGCGACCGGCTCGTCGCCGCTCACCACGAACGAGACCACCTCGTCCGTGAGCTCACGCCGCAGCGCGATCTCCGCACGGCCGGCCAGGACGACGAAGCGCTCGATCTTGTGCAGGTGGAAGTGCTCGCCGCGCGTGAAGCCCTCGTTGGTCGTCGAGACGAACACCTGTCCCCCGGCGCCGTGGCTGCGGATCGACTCGACGAGGCGTCCCCGCTCGTCGGCCCGCGGCACGAGCGGCAGGGGATAGCCGAGCGGGAACATCGCCGCCCGGTACGTGTTGAAGAGGTCGAGCCGGAACTGGTCGGTCACGTCCGGCACGTCCGCACCCCGGTACACGCTCCGGAACTCCGCGAACGTGTCCCACACCTCGGCGACGGAGGTCCGGTGCGGGACCGGCTCCGCGATCCCCGAGCCCACCAGCCCGTCGAGCAGCGCCTGCGCGGCCGCCTGCGCGTGGAGCAGCCCGATCGGCCGATCCGTGACCGTCGGCGTCTCCCCCGCGACCGCGGCGGCCGCGAACGTCGCGACGAAGGAGTTGTACGAGGACCGGCCGTGCTCGCCGAACAGGTTCGGCAGCCGGACGTCGGTGAAGCCTGAGCCCCAGCCCGTACAGGCCTCGCCCAGTACGTCGGCGGCTCCCGCCTTGCCGATCGCGTAGGGGCTGCCGTTCCCGACCTGGATCGAGTTCGCGTAGACCACCCGGGGTGTGCCGTCGACCGCCGCGACCACGTCGCGGGCGAGGGCGATGTTGCCGTCGCGTACGGCCTCGTCCGTGTCCCGGTTGATGCCGGCGACGTGGATCACGGCGTCGACGCCGGCGAGGAGCTCGCGCAGGCGGGGCCAGTCGGACTGGGTGACGGGGACGATCTCGAGGTCGGGCCTGAGCGCCTTCGCCCGGACCCGCAGGTGCCAGCCGAGGAACCCGTCGGCTCCCGTGACGGCGACCCTCACAGCCCCGCCTCGACCGCCGCCTGCACCTCCGGCACCGTCAACAGCAGCCTCTTGGTGCCCTCGAGGTCGAGCTGCGTGGTGTTGGCGCTCGTGAAGTCCATATCTCGCGGGACTCGGCGATCGCCCTGCTCGAAGTACAGCTCGTACTGCAGCGAGCGCGCGTCGAGCGGTACACGGAAGTAGTCCTCCTGGTCGTCGGACTTCACCATCTCCTCGACGCTGAGCAGCGTCTCGTGCATCTTCTCGCCGTGGCGCGAGCCGATGACGGCGATCTCGGGGTCGTCGACCCCGAACAGGGACGCCACCGCCCTCGCCAGCGTCTCGACGGTCGCGGCCGGTGCCTTGCGGACGAACAGGTCGCCGGAGGTCGCATGGCTGAAGGCGTGGAGGACGAGCGCGACGGACTCGTCGAGACTCATGAGGAACCTGGTCATGCTCGGCTCGGTCAGCGTCAGGGCGCGCCCCGCACGGAGCTGCTCGATGAAGAGCGGGATCACCGAGCCGCGCGAGTACATGACGTTCCCGTACCGGGTCACCGCGACCCGCATGTGCGAGTCGGGGTGGTTGCGCGCGAAGGCCTGGGCGGTCTTCTCCATGAGCGCCTTGGACATGCCCATCGCGTTCACCGGGTAGACGGCCTTGTCGGTGGACAGAACGACGAGAGCGCGTACGCCGGCGCGTGCGGCCGACTCGATGACGTTGTCGCTGCCCACGACGTTCGTCTTCACCGCCTGCTGGGGGAAGAACTCGCAGCTCGGGACCTGCTTGAGGGCCGCGGCGTGGAACACGAAGTCCGCGCCCTCCATCGGCGCCTC
>DASSQF010000367.1:0-5465 GCA_035702685.1 Propionibacteriaceae bacterium | reverse complement strand
TCGCCGTCCTGTCCCAGCTCGACGTCCGGGCGCGGTTCGCGGACGTCCTCACCGAGTACCTGCCCGGCTTCGCCGCACCGGCGGCCTGACAGACGAAAGGACCCGGACCAGTAGGTCTGGTCCGGGTCCCACAGTGGCCCTCACGCGGCGACTTCGCGCGCCGGCGTTCCCACGACCGGCTCCGTCACCGGCTCGACGACCTTGCGGGGACGTCCGCGGGGTCGCTTGCGAGCGACGATCTCGCCGCCGATGAAGAGCTGGCCGCCCCACACGCCGTGCGGTTCACGTCGTTCGAGTGCGCCCGTCAGGCACTCCTGCTTGAGCGGGCACGGGCCGCAGACGAGCTTCGCGAGCTCGATGTCGGACGGCGACTCGGCGAAGAACAGCTCGGGGTCCTCGTCGGTGCAGGGCATGTCGGTGTGAGCTTCGAAGGGAGCCATCAGCTCGAAGAGAAGAGTCATGGTGTGTGCTTCCTGGGTGGCGGTCTCTCATGGGTTCTGTCCCGGGAAGCACGAAGGCCGTGAATCCCGGTGATCTGGGTTCACGGCCTGGTCTGCGCCTGATGGTCATGCCATCAAAGGGCGCCCCCAGGGGCCAGATCTGCTCCGGTGCCGTAGTCGGCGTGACGCTTGACGCCGGTCGTCGCGTCGTTCAGCGACGTGGCCGGGTTCGTGTCGATCGCGAGGAGGGCGAAGGACGCGCGCGACTGCGTCATCGTGAACGAGGACATCGAGGTCATCATCTGCTCCCCTCCCGTCGTAGCGCGGACGGCCGCCACCCGTTGGCGACCGTGAGAGAGCCTAGGGACGACCTCCGCGCGGGCGCAACCGAATTAACCAAAGCGTTGCGAAGTGTCCTTCGCGGCGAGCGATGGACGCCGGGGCGACGGCTGGACGACTCAGGATGCGGGATGGCCGGCAGTGGCCGCCTCGACGAGGGCGAGGACCTCGTCGCCGTACCTGCGGATCTTCGACGGACCGACTCCCGAGACCTCGGCGAGCTGGTCCGCGCTGCGGGGGCACAGCTCGGCGATCGCCACGAGGGCGGACTCGGTGAAGATGCAGAACTCCGGGAGCTTCGCGCCCTGAGCGGCACGTGTGCGCCAGGTCTTCAGGGCCGCGAGCAGGTCCTCGTCGTAGCGCGACGGGCAGTCGGCGTGCCGCCCGAGAACACGGTCGGCAGGGGCCGTGATCCCGCCCCCGCAGACGCGGCACGTCATGGCGACCGTCTCCTTCGGGGCCTGGCGGCGCCGTGTCCGTACCTGCGTCTGTGACCCGGGCAGGACCTCCGTGAGGAACCGCGACGGCCGCCGGTCGCGACCGCGGCCGGCAGACCACGAGATCCTCAGGTGCTCCCGTGCGCGCGTGACCCCGACGTACAGCAGGCGGCGCTCCTCCGCGAGCTGCTCATCGGTCTCCGCAAGGACGAACGGCACTCCACCCTCGTGGATGCCGACGAGCGCCACCGCATCCCACTCGAGGCCCTTCGCGCCGTGCAGCGTGGTGAGGGTGACGCCCGCACCGGCCGGGGCGTGCTGCACGGAGGCACGTCGCTGGAGCTCCGACACGAGGTCCGCGAGGGTCGGGGCGCCCGCCGCGAGCTCCCGCGCGAGATCCACGAGCGCGTTCTGCGACTCCCAGCGCTCGCGCGCCTGGCCCCCACCGGCCGGAGCCGTCTCAGTCCACCCCAGGGCTCCGAGCACCTCGACCGTGGACGCGAGCCCTGGCTCTGTGCCCCTCGTACGCGCCGTCGCGGCGAGCGCGCCCAGGGCCTGCCTCACCTCGGAACGGTCGTAGAAGCGTTCGGCGTTGCGCACCTGGTACGGGATGCCCGCGTCGCTGAGCGCGGCCTCGTACGACGGCGAGTGGGCATTGATGCGGTACAGGACCGCCATCTCGCGCCAGGCCACGCCCTGGGCCCGCAGGTCCTTGAACCACCGGGCCACCGACGCCGCCTCCTCCGTGTCGTCGGTGGCGGCCGCGAAGACGGGTGAGGGTCCGGACGGACGCTGCGCGCGCAGGGTCACGTGCCGCTGCCCGGAGCCCTGGAGGACACGGTTGGCGACGTCGACGACCTGCGGCGTCGAGCGGTAGTCACGGACGAGCTCCACCGTGCGTGCTCCCGGATGGCGGCGGCCGAACCCGAGGAGGAACTCCGCACGGGCGCCGGCGAACGTGTGGATCGTCTGCGCCGGGTCACCGACGACGCAGACGTCGTGGCTCGAGCCGAGCCAGAGGTCCACGAGCCGCTGCTGGACGGGGCTGACGTCCTGGTACTCGTCGACGACGAGGTGACGGTACGTGCGCCGTACCTGGGCGGCGACGTCCTCGTGGTCCGTGAGGAGCGCGACCGTGCAGAGGAGGATGTCGTCGAAGTCGATCCGGCCCCGGTCGCGGTTGAGGTTGTCGTACGTGACGAGCACGCGCGCCACCGCCTCCGGCTCCAGCCCGGTCACGGACCTGCCCGACGTGCGCGCGAGCGCCGGGTACGACTCGGGCTCCACGTTCGTGACCTTCGCCCACGACACCTCGGCCGACACGTCGCGGATGACGGACGTGTCGGTCGGGAGCCCCAGCCGTCGCGCCGCCTCGGCGACGACGGAGAAGCGCGCCTCCGTGACCTGGGGCAGCGCCGCCCCGTACGCCTTCGGCCAGAAGAACTGTGCCTGGCGCAGCGCGGCCGAGTGGAACGTGCGGGCCTGGACGCCGTGGACGCCCAGCGTCGCGAGCCTCCCGCGCAACTCCCCCGCTGCTCGCGTCGTGAACGTCACCGCGAGGGTCGCCCTCGGGTCGAGCGCGCCCGTCAGAGCCCCGTAGGCGATGCGGTGCGTGATCGCCCTCGTCTTGCCCGTCCCCGCGCCCGCGATGACGGCGACCGGCTCGCCGACGCTGGTCGCCACCTCGCGCTGCTCCTGGTCGAGACCACGGAGGATCTCGTCAGGGTGCGGGTGGGCCATGCCGCACACTGTGCCACGACAGGCGGACACCGTACGACGCGCACCGGGTCGGTGCTCGGAATACTGAGGCAGCAGGAGCGGTTGGCCGCCACATGGCACTGACGATGTTCACCACGACCTGGTGCGGCTACTGCCGCCGGCTCAAGTCCCAGCTCGACCGCTCGGGCATCGACTACAGCGAAGTGGACATCGAGCAGGAACCCGAGGGTGCCGAGCTCGTGGAGCACGCGAACTCCGGCAACCGGACCGTGCCGACTCTCCTGTTCGAGGACGGCTCCACCCTCACGAACCCCAGCGTGCGCGACGTGGAGCAGCGCCTGGCCGCCCTCGCCGGCTGACGGAGCGCCGCTACCCCGCCATCCCGGGCACGAGGTCCGGGAGCTCGTCGAACGGCTTCAGCTCCGCGAGGTACATGTTCGCGTAGCCCGTGGCGTCGCTCGTGTACAGGACGTGGGTCCCATCCGGGGTGAAACGCGGATGGCAGTGCACGAGCTGGCCGTTGAAGGTGTCGTGGTGGGCGGCGACGACCTTCGGGCCCACGTAGTCGGAGCCGTTCCACCGGAAGAGCTGGATGAACGGCTCGCGCGGGGTCTGAAGGGCGGCCGTCCCGTCCCCGACGAGGAGGCGGTGGTCGTTGCTCGCGAAGTGCCACGAGTGGAAGGGGAAGCGCGTCTCGACGACGTCGCTGTTGTCGAAGCGCCGGTAGCCGAACACATGGTCCCCCACGCCGTGGCGGGGCCGGCCGTGGTAGCCGACGTGCTCCCCGTCCGCGAACCAGTACTCGTGGCCGATGACGAGCTCGCCGTCGTCCTGCGGCCGGATCTTCCAGACGGCGCCTGTGGTGAGATCCAGGCCCCAGATCCTCTGCTCGACCCGCTGCCACGGCCCCTCGTGGCAGAACGTGAGCAGGTTCGCGCGCGTCGGCGACACGTTGACGTGGGTCATGAACCGGCGGTCCTCGTGGAGCACGTCCATGTCGCCCGTGGCGACCTCGACCCGGATGACCTGGGTCAGGGGACGGGCCTCGAAGAGGTCGGGGAAGTACGAGTAGGGGTACTCGAGACGCGGCTCGCTGGGCTCCACGCGCTCGCGCAGCATCGTGCACACGTACCGGCCGTCGGCTGTCGTGGCGCCATGGATGCCGACCACCATGTCCGGGGGCGCCAGCCAGACGAGCCGCTCGTCCAGCGTGTGCACGTCGAGCTCGTACAGGCCGTTCTGCCACCAGTAGTAGTGCTTCCCGTTGACCGCGCTGTACGCACCGGCGGGGCGGTCGTCGAAGACCCGCTCGTTCTCGACGCTGTGGCCCTCGAGGTCGGTCAGCTGGGTGGCGGTGCCGTCGTCGAGGTCGTACCGGAAGAGGTTGCTGTGGCCGTCCCGGTCAGAGGTGAACACGAACGAGGAGCCGTCGTCGAGGAAGCACGGGTCGGTGAAGTACAGGTGGTTCGAGTGTCCCGTGTAGCTGGTGAGACGGCGGATGCGGCAGCCGCTGTACGGGTCCACGTAGGTCATCGGCTCGTCTCTGAACACGGATCCCTTGGGCATGTGCGGTCCTGGTCGCTGGTGGGTCGTCTGGCGTCTCACGACCCTAGCCACGGAGGTGGGAAAGCGGTACCCGAAAAGCCGGGCGCCGAGCACGGGCACCGTCACGGAAGTGTCCGAGGCGCCCTCTAGGGTGAGGTGCCATGAGCGGGGTACGTGTGAGGGTCGGCGACAGGGCCGACGTGCTCGCCGCCGCCCTGGCGTCCGAGCTGGTCGTCCCGCCCGACGATCCCTTCGAGCGGGACGTCGTCGCCGTCGCCACGCCCGGGCAGGGCCGGTGGCTCCTCCAGCGGCTCGGCACGGTCCTCGGCGCGACGGCCGGCCACACGGACGGCGTGGCGGCCCGGATCGACCTGCCGACACCCCGCAGCCTGTTCGCCGATCTCGAGCTCGACGCCCTCGGGCTCTCGCCGTCGGACGACCCGTGGGCCACGGAGCGGCTGGCCTGGACGATGCTGCGCGCGTTCGAGCTCGCCGAGAGGGAGCCGTGGTTCCGCGACGTCGCCGTCCACCTCACCGAACCGGACAGGCCGGGGCGACGGTACGGGACGGCGCGACGGATGTGCGAGCTCTTCGGCCGGTACGCGCGCTGGCGTCCGGAGCTGCTCGCGTCGGAGAGCCACGGGGACGACACGTGGCAGCGCCACCTGTGGGCCCTGCTCGTCGACCTCGTGGGATCCCCCACTCCGTGGGCCCGATCCCGGGAGGCCGCCGAGCGGCTGCGCGACGACCCCGGCCTCACGAGGCTGCCGCAGCGTGTCTCGCTGTGGGCGCCGGGCCGGCTGGCCCCCTCCGAGCGCACGCTCCTCGACGCCCTCGGAGCAGGCCGCGACGTCACCGTGTGGTGGCCGGCCGCCTCGCTGTCAGGTGACCACCCCCTGGCGACCAGGCTCGGGCAGGCAGGACGCGCCGCGCTGGCTGCCACTGCGCGCGACCTGCCCGTCGAGCTCGTCACGACCCTGCCCTC
>DASSQF010000366.1:0-10142 GCA_035702685.1 Propionibacteriaceae bacterium | reverse complement strand
AGGACGCCCGCGCCGATGATTGCCGCGATGTCCAGCGTCTCGTCGTCAGCTGTCCAGTCGAAGCCCCAGCGGCTCAGACGAGCGGCCAGGGCACGCGCCGACCGGTGGTGTCGACGGGCAGCACGCGCGTGGCGAGCAGGCGGCGTACCCGCAGCTGGAGCGCCTCGACCTCGTCCCGGCTGAGCAGCGCCGACAGGATGCGCGGCACGGACGTGGCGAGCGGCTCGATCGCTGCCAGGTCCTCGTCCGGGATGGCGTCCCCGGCGAAGTCCCAGATGACCGTACGGAGCTTGAAGTCGGCGGCGAAGCACAGGCCGTGGTCGATCCCGTACACATGGCCGTCGTCGCCGAGCAGCACGTGGCCGCTCTTCCGGTCGGTGTTGTTGGCGATGCAGTCGAACAGCGCCAGCCGCCGGAACGTGTCATGAAGCTCGGGCCGGGCGTCGTACAGCGAGAAGTAGTGCTCCCGCTGGTCGCCCTCGACGAACCGCTGCAGCGAGCCGACGCCGGCGGGGGCATCCTCGCGGACCACGGTGGGGGGCACGAGGCCCCAGCCGAGGTGGTCGGAGAGCAGGTAGGCGGCGCGCTCGCGCTTGTACAGGCCGGGGTCGAAGTCCCACAGCGGTCGCTCACCGGCCTGCGGCTTGTACACGGCCGGCAGCTCCTCGCCGTCCAGGGTGACCTGCACCACGTACGTGGCGTTGCTGCTGTCGACCACGCGGCCGACGAGGTCGATCTCGCCGGCCTGCAGGACGGTCAGTTCATCCGGGGGCACAGGTGACCGTCGGCGTTCATCGGGAGCTCGCACCAGCGGCACAGGGGACGACCACCGGCCACCCCGTCGTCGCTCTGCTCGCAGAAGGCCAGGGCCTGTCCCGGCGACAGGAAGACCCGGACGTGCCCGCGCGGTGCGTCGGTGACGGGCTCACCCTCCTCGTCGGTCGGCTCGACCTCCTCGAGCTGGACGAGGACCCGCGACCCTTCGGGCTCGAAGCCCAGACCGATCTCGCCGAGCACGAACTCGGCGTCGAACGGCGGGGCGATCGGCGTGGGCTTCGGGACGGCCTGCTCCTGCGGCAGGTCCTCGAGGACCCGACGCAGGTACAGCGACATGGCCTGCGCCTGCTGCTTCTCGAGCTTGATCGTGATCCGCTCGTCGCCGTGGCGGCACTGCAGGAGGAAGACACGCTGCCCGGGCTCGCCGAGGGCGCCCACGGCGAACTCGTCGACGTCGTCGAACTCGGCATACAGATCGCTCATCGGTCACTCCTCACGATGGTTTGAGCTCGGACAGGGACGAGCTGGCGGAGTTCACGGTCAGGACGACGGGGGCCTGGCCGGCGGAGAACGCGATCGCCGAGACCGAGCAGGGGCTCACCACGATGCGCTGGAAGAGGTCGAGATGCGTGCCGAGAGCGTACGCGACCGCGGCCTTGATCGGGTCGGCGTGGCTCACGCACACGACCGTGCTGCCCTCATGGGCGGTACGGATCCGCTCGATCGCGGAGACGATCCGCAGCTGCATCTCGGGGAAGCTCTCGCCGCCGGGGAACCGGAACGTCGAGGGCGCCCGCTGGACGGCGGACCACTCGGGCAGCTTGTACAGGTCGGTGAGCTCCGCGCCGGTCCACTCGCCGAAGTCGCACTCGAGAAGGCCCGGCTCGTGGATCGCCTCGAGCCCGAAGGCCTCGGCGATGGGGGCGGCCGTCTCGACCGTGCGCTCGAGCGGGGAGCAGTACAGCGCCGCGACGTCGATCCCCTCGAGCCGGGCGGCCACGGACGCCGCCTGGGCGCGCCCGGTCTCAGCGAGGTGCAGGCCGGCTGCCCGGCCGGGGAGCACCTTGCCGGTCGTGGGGGTCTGCCCGTGCCGTACGAGCAGGATCGTCGTGACCTTGGCGGGCTCGGGCGTCGCCGGCACGGCAGCCTCCGGCTGCTCGGTGGCGACCCCACCCCCGTCGGGCGCGGGCGTGCGCATCCCCGGGTCCGTCGCCATCGCCCCCACCGCCGTTCCCGGCTCGTGGGAGAGAGTCTCAGTGCGCTCGTCGCTCACATGTTCCCCTATACACCCGTGACGCAAGAAGAGCCGGAGCCTACTCGGGAGGTCCGGCGACCGGAGCGGGACGATTCGGAGGCCGAGACGCGGGGGCAGCGAGAGCGAGCCGATACTCAGGCGGGCAACGCCCAGCCCTTGGTGATGACGGCGACCTGGGTGTCGTACATGCGGTCCAGCTGCTGCCGGGGAAGCGGGTCGAAGTAGCGGGACAGCTCGAGGGCGACGAAGCCGTGGGTGGCGGCCCAGAACGAGGCGAGGATGAGGTTGGGGTCCACAGCGGGGAACGTCCCGCTCTCGATGAGCCGGGTGATGGCCCCGCGGATCGGCGTTGCCGACTCGGCCTCGGGGAGCGGTCCGTGGAGGCGCATGTCGAGCGCCGGCGGGGTCAGGAGGACCTGGTACAGCGTGGGGTTCTCGAGGGCCCAGCGCCGGTACGCCTGGGAGTAAGCCAGCAGGTCGTGGTGCGGGTCGTCGGTGACCGGGACCGAGTGCTGGGCTTCGAGGAAGCTCCTCGAGGCCTCGCGGCCGACCTCCAGCATGAGCCCGGCACGGTCGGAGAACATGGAGTAGATCGCCGTCGTGGACGTTCCCTCGGCGGCGGCCACCTGCCGCAGGGCCAGGCCGCTGGGGCCCAGCTCCGCGAGCATCTTCGCCGCGCGGGCCACGAGACGCCTCCGCAGATCCTCGTCGTACAGTTTTGGACGGGGCATCTTTCAACAATAGACCGGCCGACTTGACAAAAAGAAACGTAACCCTGTTTCATAACTCCGTTGTGAAACGGGTGATGCCGTGGCTTCCGCTTGGGGGGAGCCACTCCGCCTGCGCATGCCGCCCGCCTGGGGGCCGTTCGCCGCAAGCTTGAGCGGCCCCTAGGCTGAGGCGCATGCAGCCCTACCAGCGGGACTTCATCGCGCTCGCCCTCACCCACCACGTCCTGTCCTTCGGGGAGTTCACGCTGAAGTCCGGCCGCACCTCGCCGTACTTCTTCAACGCCGGACGCTTCGACAGCGGGGTGAAGCTGGCCGGTCTGGGACGGGCGTACGCCTCGGCGATCGACGCGTGGGGCCTGGACTTCGACGTGCTCCTGGGCCCCGCGTACAAGGGCATCCCCCTGGCGGCCGCCACGTCGGTGGAGCTCGCCGAGCAGTACGGGCGCGACGTGCCGTGGGCGTTCAACCGCAAGGAGGCGAAGGACCACGGCGAGGGCGGCCTCTTCGTGGGCGCTCCGATGGCCGGCCGCGTGCTCGTCATCGACGACGTCATCACCGCCGGCACGGCGATCCGGGAGGTCATCGACCTGGTCAGCGCCGCAGGGGCCGAGCTCGCCGGGGTCATCGTCGCGATCGACCGGCAGGAGCGAGGGACAGGCGAGCTGTCCGCGATCGGACAGGTGCGTGCGGACTTCGGCATCGACGTACGGGCGATCGTGACGCTCGACGACGTCGTCGAGTACGTGGCCGCCGACGAGGCCCTGTCCTCGCACCTTCCTGCCATGCGGACGTACCGGGAGCGCTACGGCGCCTGAACGGAGCGCCGGCGGACACGTCGGTGCGGGCTTGAGACACCCTCGCGTGCTTGGTGGCCAGGGTTAGCGTGACAACGTGAGCCAGCCAGCAATCCGTACAGTCGGCGAGCTACGTGCCTCAGGGCACGAGCAGGAGTCGCTGCGCGAGGAGATCCGCAGGAACATCCTCGCCGCGCTCGCCGAGGGCCGCGACCCGTGGCCCGGCATCCACGGCTTCGACCGTACCGTCATCCCCCAGCTCGAACGCGCGCTCATCGCGGGTCACGACGTCGTCCTGCTCGGCGAGCGCGGCCAGGGCAAGACGAGACTGCTCCGTACGCTCTCGGGGCTGCTCGACGAGTGGTCCCCGATCATCGCCGGATCAGAGCTCGGCGAGCACCCGTACGACCCCATCACCGCGGAGTCCCGGCGGCGGGCCATCGAGCTGGGCGACTCCCTTCCCGTGGCGTGGCGGCACAGGTCGGAGCGGTACGCCGAGAAGCTGGCCACCCCCGACACCTCCGTCGCGGACCTCATCGGCGACGTCGACCCCATGCGCGTGGCGGAAGGGCGACGCCTCGGCGACCCGGAGACCATCCACTTCGGCCTCATTCCCCGTAGTCACCGGGGGATCGTCGCGATCAACGAGCTCCCCGACCTCGCGGAGCGCATCCAGGTGTCGATGCTCAACGTCATGGAGGAGAGGGACATCCAGATCCGCGGGTACGTGCTGCGGCTCCCCCTCGACGTCCTCGTCGTCGCCTCGGCGAACCCGGAGGACTACACGAACCGAGGGCGCATCATCACCCCGTTGAAGGACCGCTTCGGGGCCGAGATCCGTACGCACTACCCGCTCGAGCTGACCGACGAGGTCGCCGTCATCCTCCAGGAGGCCAACCTCGTCGCCGACCTGCCCGAGCCGCTCGTCGAGATCCTTGCCCGCTTCACCCGGCAGCTCCGCTCGTCCCCCGCCGTCAACCAGCGCTCCGGAGTCTCGGCCCGCTTCGCCATCGCCGGCGCCGAGACGATCGCCGCCGCGGCGCGCCACCGGGCGTCGATCCGCGGGGAGGACGAGGCCGTGGCCCGCGTCGTCGACCTCGAGAGCGCGGTCGACGTGCTCGGCGGCAAGATCGAGTTCGAGTCCGGCGAGGAGGGTCGCGAGCGTGACATCCTCGACCACCTGCTGCGGATGGCGACGGCGGAGACGGTCCGTGAGCTGTACCGCGGCATCGACCTCGGCCCCCTCGTCGACGCGCTCGACGGGTCGATCACGGTGACCACGGGCGAGCAGGTGACGGCCAAGGAGTTCGTCGACACCCTCCCGAGGATCAACGGCACGTACGACGCCGTGGCCGAGCGCTTCGGCGCGACGACGGCCGGCGAGCGGGCGAGCGCGATCGAGCTGGCGCTCGAGGGCCTGTACCTCGCGCGCCGGATCTCCAAGGACTCCGGCGACGGAGAGACCTTGTATGGCTAGGCACGGAGAGGTCTGAGGCTGGACGAGATGGACAGGCGTCGGAGACGGTCACGGTACGGGCGGTACGCGGGCGGCCCCGACCCGCTCGCGCCTCCCGTCGACCTCGCGGAGGCGCTCAAGGCGGTCTCGGACGACGTCATGGCGGGCTACTCGCCGGAAGGGGCGCTGCGGGAGTACCTGCGGCGCGGGGGACGCGAGCAGCGCGGCCTCGACGACCTCGCCCGCGACGTGCACCGCCGGCGGCAGGAGCTTCTGCGGAACCACCGCCTGGACGGGACGCTCGAGGAGGTGAAGCGCCTGCTCGACGAGGCCGTGCTCTCGGAGCGCAAGCAGCTGGCCCGTGACGCGACGATGGACGACGGCGACCGCGCCCTCCGCGAGATGACCCTCGACAGCCTGCCGTCGTCGACGGCGGCGGCGGTGAACTCGCTGAGCTCGTACGACTGGCAGTCCTCCGACGCGAAGGAGTCGTACGACAAGATCAAGGACCTGCTCGGGCGCGAGATGCTCGACCAGCGCTTCGCCGGCATGAAGGAGGCGCTCGAGAACGCCACCGACGAGGACCGGCAGGCCGTCTCGGAGATGCTCTCGGACCTCAACAGCCTGCTCGACGCGCACCGCCGCGGCGAGGACACCCAGGAGATGATGCGGGACTTCATGGCCAAGCACGGGCAGTTCTTCCCGGAGAACCCCGAGACGGTCGAGGAGCTCATCGATGCGCTCGCCGAGCGCGCGGCGGCGGCCCAGCGCATGATGCGGTCGATGACGCAGGAGCAGCGCGACGAGCTCATGGCGCTGTCCGCGCAGGCGTTCGGGTCGCCCGAGCTCGCCCAGCAGCTCTCCCAGCTCGACGCGAACCTCCAGGCGCTGCGCCCCGGCGAGGACTGGGGCGGGCAGGAGTCGTTCAGCGGCGACGAGGGCCTGGGTCTCGGCGACGGGACCGGAGTGCTGCAGGACCTCGCCGAGCTCGAGTCGCTGGCCGAGCAGCTGGGACAGGGGTACGGGGGGGCGCACCTCGACGACGTGGACGTCGACGCACTGGCCCGCCAGCTCGGGGAGGAGGCGGCGATCACGGCGAGACGGCTCGCGGAGATCGAGCGCCAGATGCGGTCCTCGGGGCTGCTGCGCCGGACCCCGGACGGCTCGCTGCGGCTCTCCCCGGCCGCGAAGCGCCGCCTCGGGAAGTCGCTCCTCGAGGACGCGGCGAAGCAGCTGTCGGGCCGTACCGGCTCCCGCGACACCCGCCTCGCCGGCGCAGCCGGCGACCAGACGGGTGCGAGCCGCGAGTGGGCGTTCGGCGACACCGAGCCCTGGGACGTGACCCGGACGATCACCAACGCCGTGCGCCGCACGGTCGTGGAAGGCGCCGACCCGGCCAAGGGCCTGCGCATCGACGTGCGTGACGTCGAGGTGGCCGAGACCGAGGCCCGTACCCAGTCGGCCGTCGCGCTGCTCGTCGACGTCTCGTACTCCATGGCGGCCGAGGGCCGTTGGGTGCCGATGAAGCGCACAGCGCTCGCCCTGCACCACCTCGTCTCGACGCGCTACCGCGGCGACAAGCTCGAGCTCGTGACGTTCGGCTACCTCGCGCAGACGATGGACATCGACGAGCTCACCGGACTGTCCGCGGTACGCGAGCAGGGCACCAACCTCCACCACGCGCTCCTCCTCGCGGAGAAGTTCTTCAAGCAGCACCCGACGATGCAGCCCGTCCTGCTCGTCGTGACGGACGGCGAGCCGACAGCCCACCTCACCGGTGAAGGACACGCGTGGTTCGCCTACCCGCCCGACGACGAGACGTTGCGGGTCACGATCCAGGCCCTCGACCAGGTCGCCCGTCGCGGAGTGCAGACGACGTTCTTCCGGCTCGGCGACGACCCCGGCCTCGCACGGTTCATCGGCACGCTCGCCGAGCGGGTCGACGGCCGCGTCGTCTCCCCCGAGCTCGACGAGCTGGGCACGGCGGTCGTCGACTCGTACCTCCGCTCCCGCCGGGCCGCGCAGACCTGGTACGACTGAGCGCGGCGGGGACGCGCGCGGGCCGTGTACCTCCTTGCTGCACAGGGATGGCGGCCTCAGCGGCACTGCCCTGTCCACCCCTGACCGCGCTCGATAACGGCCCGTCGCCGGTCGGTACAGTCGAGCCGACCGAGAGGAGTCCGAGTGTTCGCGCTGTCCGTGGTCGGCCACCCGAACCCCGCCAGCTTCAGCCACTCGATGGCCGAGCGTGCCACAGCGACCCTGCGCGAGCTCGGCGTTGACGTCGCGCACCACGACCTGTACGCCGAGGGGTACGAGCCGGTGTCCGGAGGCGACGACCTCGTGCGGACGCACCGGGACGAGCTCGCCGCCGCCGACCTCGTCGTCGTCTGCCACCCCAACTGGTGGAGCATGCCGCCGGCGATGCTCAAGGGGTGGATCGACCGCACGTTCGTGCCCGAGGTCGCCTACCGCGAGGCGCCGATCGGCGAGCCGGCCATCGGTCTCCTCCGCGCCCGCGCCGCGCTCGTGTTCACGACGGGCGACACTCCGCCGGAGCGTGAGCAGGCCGTGTTCAAGGACCCGGGCCAGCAGGTCTGGACCGTCGGGGTGTTCGGCTTCTGCGGCGTGGACCGGGTCGTGCGCCGCCTGTACGCACCGGTCACGAGCAGCACCCTCGAGCAGCGGGCCATCTGGCTGGACGAGGTCACAGCGCTGGTCACCGCGGAAGTCTGACGAGGAGACACGACATGGCCACCATCGCGGTGCTCGGGGCAGGCGTCATGGCCTCCGCCCTCACCAACCCGGCACGGGACAACGGCCACGAGGTACGCCTCGTGGGCACCCATCTGGACGACGACATCATCGCCTCGGTCAAAGCCACCGGGCTCCACCCCAACCTCGGGGTCACGCTGGACCCGGGCGTGAGGGCGTACTACTTCCGTGAGGCAGCCGACGCCTTCGACGGTGCCGACGTCGTCATGGTCGGCGTGAACTCGTTCGGGATCGACTGGATGGGTGAGCAGCTGCGGAGGCTGCTCGTACCCGGCCAGAAGGTCCTCGTCGTCACCAAGGGCATGCAGGCGGACGCCGACGGCACGCTCCACATCCTGCCGGAGGTCCTGCGGCGAGCGGTCGGGCCGCTGGGGGACGAGGTCACGTGGCAGGCGATCGTCGGACCGTGCCTGGCGGGAGAGCTGGCTGTACGACGCGACGCCTGCGTCGTGTTCACCGGCCCTGACCAGGAGTCGCTCGACACTCTCGCACGGCTGTACCGGACCTCGTACTACCACGTGTGGACGTCCACCGACGTCATCGGGCACGAGGTCGGGGCCGCCACCAAGAACGTGTTCGCCTTCGCCCAGGGCTTCGCCGCCGGCATCGTGCGTGCGAACGGCTGGGAGGACTCACCCCACCACCTGCTCAACTACATGTCCGGGCTGTTCGCGCAGGGGTCCCGGGAGGTCCACGCGTACATCGACCAGCTCGGCGGCGACCCCCGGACGGCCGACGGGCTCGGCGGGGTCGGCGACATGTACGTGACGTCCATGGGCGGCCGCAACGTGAAGGCCGGCGGCCTCGTCGGGGAGGGGATCCCGTTCTCCGAGGTGCGGGACGTCCGGATGAAGGGCGTCACCCTCGAGGGCGTCGCGGCCATCGTCGTCATCGGCGAGGCCCTCCAGCGGCTCACCGAGCGCGGCGTGGTCGCGCCCGGTGAGTTCCCGCTGACGAGGTTCCTGTACGACGTCGTCGTCCACGACGCGCCCCTCGAGATCCCGTGGTCGAGGTTCTTCGGCGGCGAGCCGTCCTGACGTACCGCCGCCCGGTGCGTCAGCCCCTGGAGGCGACCGTGAAGCGCCGGCCGACGTACGTCGGCTTCTCGAGCTCGTCGAGCACGGCGGCGGCGAAGTCGCCCGTCGTGACGAAGTCGCCCGCGGGCGAGTCCGTACCGAGGACGTAGCCCTTCTCGTCGCCGGGGGCGATGACGGGCGAGGGGGACACGAGGGTCCAGCTGAGGCCGTCGGAGGAGCGGTAGTCGCCGAGGATGGTCGTGAAGGCCCGAGCCTCGCCCTTGTACGCGTCCGGGAACTCGGGGCCGTCGACGAGGAGGCCGCCTTCGCTCTGCAGGGAGCCGGCGCCGCCCACGACGAGGAGCCGAGCGGCGGGGCGCGCGGCGATGATGCGGCGATGCGCGTCGACGACCGGCTGGGCGGGGCCGCCTGTACGGTCGGTGGGTACGGCGAACACCACGGCGTCTGCGGCCTGTGCGAGCTCGACGACGCGGTCGGTGTCGGTGAGGTCGGCGGCGACGGACGTGGTGCCCTCCACCGGCGCGCCGCTGCGCGACACGGCGGTCACCTCGTGGCCACGGGCGACGGCCTGCTGGGCGATCTGGCTGCCGACCATGCCGGTCGCGCCGTAGATGACGATCTTCATGAGTCCTCCTGGGATGTGCTCTGCTTGTACCTCGACGGTATCTACTGGATACGAGTATCCACAAACGGCTATAGTTCCCTCGTGAATAGCGACCGACTGCCCGACGTGATGGATCCGAACTGCCCGTCCCGCGAGGTGCTGCGGCGGATCGGGGAGCGTTGGACGCCGCTCGTCATCGAGGCACTGAGCGGCGGTCCGCTGCGCTTCACCCGCCTGCGGGAGGCGATCGGCGGCGTGACGCCGCGGGTGCTCACCGCGACCCTGCGCGGTCTGGAGCAGGACGGGCTCGTCACGCGCACGATCTACGCGGAGGTCCCGCCGCGCGTCGAGTACACGCTCACGCCCCTCGGGTCGTCGCTGCTCGAGCCGATCCGCGTCAACCGGCGGTGGGCTGAGACCCACCTCGACGAGGTCCTCGCCGCGAGGGACCGCTGGGACGAGTCACGCGTGGCTGTCCTGGGCTGAGACTCCCGCGGTCTCGTCGCCGCCGTGGCAGGTGGCTGAGGTGGACGAACGGGTCGTGTCGTGAGCGCGACACGGAAGGTGCGATTGGCCCTGGAGGTTCGTGTCGCCTCGTCCGGTCCCATTCCGCCGGCCGCCTTCGACGTCCGTCGGCCCGTTCCCTGCATTCAGTGGCACATACGTGCACACCGTCGCCTCTGTCGGTCAGCGAGCACGTATGTGCCACTGAG
>DASSQF010000365.1:0-3743 GCA_035702685.1 Propionibacteriaceae bacterium | reverse complement strand
CCCGACGCGTTCCCGGACCTCATGGCCGTCGCGGTGTCTCGAGGGGACGTCGCGGGCTGGGCCGCCTCGTGGGAGGCCGGTCGCGCCGCCCGGCGATGACCCCCAGCACCGCCCGGCGATGACCCCCGGCGCCGCCCGGCGATGAGCCTGCCGCGCCGCCCGCCGATGATCCCCAGCACCGCCCGCGTCCGTTCAGTGGCGCCAGGCGGGGCGTTCGTGCACGGAAGGATCGGCGCCCGGTCTCTGCCAGTGAAGGAACGAGGCCGCGACGCGTAGCCTGAGCCTGTGACGACGCCGCAGGACGACAAGCCGATCTTCGAGTCGGAGAAGGCGCCGCCCACCCTCTGGGAGCAGCTCGTGGCGTCGTTCCGGCCGGCTCGACCCTCCCGGCCCGTACAGCCGAAGCCGCGACCACAGACGCCCCGCGAGGTGATGGTCGCCCTCGGCAGGAACCTGGCCGGAGCGACGGGCGGGGTCCTGCTCATGCTGGGCATCCTCGGAGTCTCGATGTCGCTCCTACTGGCAGTGGCGCTCGTGGTGACGGCGACCCAGAACCTCACGATGGGCATCAACTGGGTCGTGGTCCCCGTGTCCCTCCTGATCTTCGGCGTCGTCGGACTGTCCGGCTACCTGCTCCTGCGCTCCACCGGCATGCTGGCGAGGCGCACGCGGTCCAAGCGCTGAGGGCACCTGCCTGCGAGAGGCTGCTGTCCTCCCTGAGCTCAACCTCGCACTCTCCGGTACGGACCCGGAACCCGGAAAGTGTTGATATCAGGCGGCTGGGCGGCCCGATGAACCGCCCGAACCCGAAAAGTGTTGCTGTCGAGGGCATGTCGGGCACCCATGGCAACGTTTTTCGGGTTCAGCCGTTCGCCGCACGCTTTCTCGCTCGCCATATCCACAGTTTCCGGGTTCAGAGCCGCGCCGGATGGTGCGAGTCAACTGTGGTTGACGTTCGCCGTCGTCGTCAACTACGGTTGACGACATGACCGAGCAGGAGGAGAGCGCCGTGACGGTCGCGTCGGCAGAGTCGGGAGACCCTCAGCAGCTTCTGAGCCGCATCGCCCACCAGCGCTCGGAACTCGATCGGGCCGAGACGATCGCGGTGCGCCGGGCCCGGAACGCCGGCCTCACCTGGCAGGAGATCGCCGCCTCGCTCGGCGTGACGAAGCAGGCCGTGCACAAGCGGTACGGAAGGCGCTGACCTGCAGCCGACGGGCTGCGTCATGTCGTGGCCGTCCCGCAGGGCCCTACGCCGAACCTGCCGCCACATCGGCGGGGCTACTGTCGAAGCGGCATCGGAGTGAGAACGGGAGAGGTCTTCATGAGTGACGTACGTGGCGGCTCAGTCTCGCGGCCGGCACGGGGACCCTTCTCGCGTCCCGCGCGAGGCGACGGTCCCCGGGCTGGGCTCAGGGACCTCCTCCCGTACCTCGCCGAGCACCGTGGCATCCTCGGCGCTGCCATCGCGCTCTCCGTGGTCGGCGCCGCGACCTCGCTGGCCCAGCCGCTCGTCGTGGGCGACCTGGTCCGGCGCGTCCAGGCCGCGGCTCCCCTCGGACCTCTGCTGTGGCTCCTCGTGGCCCTCCTCGTCCTCAACGGGCTCATCAGCGGCGTGCAGCACTACCTCCTCCAGCGGGCCGGCACCTCGGTGGTCCTCAGCGCGCGGGAGCGGCTCATCCGGCACGTGCTCCGGCTGCCGATCTCCGAGTACGACCGGCGCCGTACGGGCGACCTGGTCTCCCGCATCGGGACCGACACGACCCTGCTGTACGCGGTCCTCACGCAGGGCCTCATCGACGCGGTCGGGGGTGCGGTCACCCTTGTCGGCGCGCTCATCGGGATGCTCGTCATCGACCCGGTGCTGCTCGGGCTCACCGTCCTCGTGCTCGTCCTGGCCATGGGCGTGGTCGGAGGCCTCACCCGCGGCATCCGGCGCGCGAGCCTTGCCCAGCAGGAGGCCGTGGGGGCGCTGTCGGCGGACGTCGAACGGTCGATCGGGGCGGTACGGACGATCCGCGCGGCGGGTGCGGTGGAGCGCGAGACGACGGGCATCCTCGCCCTCGCGACGCGTGCCTGGCGGGCGGGTGTCGACGTGGCACGGGCGTCCGCACCGGTCGTACCCACCGCCACGATGGCGATGAACCTGGCGTTCCTCATGGTGGTGGGTGTCGGAGGCTACCGCGTCGCGGCCGGCGCGCTGACGATCGGCGGACTCACCGCGTTCCTGCTCTTCCTGTTCCTCATGGTCCTGCCCATCGGCAACGCCTTCGGCGCGGTGACCTCGGTCTCGAGCGCCCTGGGCGCGCTGGGACGCATCAAGGAGGTGCTCGACCTGCCTCTGGAGACGGTTGCCGACGTCGCGGACGCGGAGCTCGTCGGACCGCTCAACGGGACCGCGGCCCCCGAGGCGCCCGCGATCGAGCTCGAGCACGTGACGTTCGCGTACGAGTCCGGCTCCGAGCCCGTCCTCTCCGACGTGTCGTTCGTCGTCCCGCGCGGGTCGCGCACCGCGCTCGTGGGGCCGTCCGGTGCCGGCAAGAGCACGGTGCTGGGCCTGCTGGAGCGCTTCTACGAGGTGGGCAGCGGGGCTGTCCGTCTCGGCGGCGTGGACATCCGGCGCCTGCCTCGAGAGGTGCTGCGGGCGCAGTACGGCTACGTCGAGCAGGACGCCCCCGCGCTCGCCGGCAGCATCCGGGACAACCTGGTACTCGCGTCGCCCGTGTCGACGGACGAGGACTGCTGGCGTGTGCTCGAGGCCGTCAACCTCGCCGACCTCGTCCGTCGCACCTCCCACGGGCTCGATGCGCCCGTCGGCGAGAGCGGCGTGCTGCTGTCGGGCGGTGAGCGGCAGCGGCTGGCGATCGCCCGCGCGCTCCTCACCGACGCGCCGGTGCTGCTGCTCGACGAGTCGACGTCGAACCTCGACGGCCGCAACGAGCAGCTGCTGCGTGACGCGCTGGCTGCGGCCTCGCACGGGCGAACGACCCTGGTCATCGCCCACCGGCTCGCGACCGTGGCCGACGCCGACGAGATCGTCGTGCTCGAGGAGGGCCGCGTCGTGGCACGGGGGAACCACAGTGACCTGCTCGACTCCTCGCCCCTGTACCGGGAGCTCGCCGCGACCCAGCTGCTCGTCTGACGGGGCTCGTCCACCGGGTCGCCGCGCGCGGGAGCGTGCGAGCCGAGGGTGGTACAACGTCGCCATGCGCGCGGTCTCGTACTCCTCGGTCGGCGGACTCCTCGAGCTGCTCGACGTCCCCGAGCCGGAGTGCCCGGCGGACGGCGCGGTGGTACAGGTGGAGGCGACGGGCATCTGCCGTTCCGACTGGCACGCCTGGCGCGGCCATGACCCGGTGCCGCTGCCCATGATCCCGGGCCACGAGTTCGCCGGCACCCTCGCGGCCGTGGGGCCGGACGTCGTGGGCTTCGCCGTGGGTGACCGGGTGACCGTGCCGTTCGTCAACGGGTGCGGCCGGTGCGCGTGGTGCCTCGCCGGTGACGCGCAGGTGTGCCCCCACCAGACGCAGCCCGGTTTCACGCATCCGGGCTCGTACGCACAGCTCGTGCAGGTACGGGCCGCCGACTTCAACCTCGTACGGCTCCCCGACTCCGTCGACGCCGTCACCGCGGCCTCCCTCGGCTGCCGCTTCGCGACCTCGTACCACGCCCTCACGCGGCAGAGCCGCTTGTCAGCCGGGGAGTGGCTGGCCGTGTACGGGTGCGGGGGCGTCGGCGCGTCC
>DASSQF010000364.1:0-10994 GCA_035702685.1 Propionibacteriaceae bacterium | reverse complement strand
CGCCGACGCGATGGCCATCGTCGTGCTGGAGGCCCTGGCGCTTGTGCCGGGCCGGTGACCTGGCGTCCTCAGCCGAACGAGTAGGAGCGGGAGTAGGCCACCAGGACGTAGGTGCCTGTTCCGGTTCGCGTCTGCATGTCCGCGCAGCCCTGTTCCTCGACGATGGTCCAGGGCAGGCCCAGGCACGTGTAGGCGCCGTCCTTGGCGTCGCTGGGCCGGGCAACGACCTCCACGAGCCCGGTCCGGTACTGGAGCGTCGCGTTGGAGGACCAGCCCGGCGTGTCGTGCGCGAACGTGACGGTCGACTGGGCATCCGCCGCCAGTAGCTGCGCGATCGCGGGCGCCTTCGGGGGGTCGCCCTCGGTGCGGTAGTAGAGCTCGTACTGTCGCTTGCACTTGACCTGGGCCGACACGTAGCTGTCCAGGTCGTTGAGCATGCAGCCGTCGGCCATCGCCCGGTCCACGGGTGTGCCGAGCGTCGGTGCCAGCACGCGGACGAGGCGTTCGACATCAGCGTCGGCCGCGGGCTTCGCCTTGTTGCGCGCCGCCGTCGCGGCCTTGCTGTTGAGATCCCGGGCCGTCACGGCAGAGGCGGACCACACCGACCAGCCGACGCCCAGGGCCGCGAGAGCGGCCAATGCGGTGAGAACGATGGCGACGCCTGGAACGAGGTGTCGTGCACGGCGTGGGTGAGCCGTGCCGGGCGTGGCACGGTCCACCCGCGTCGGTGTCCGCACGCTCTCGCTCATGTCTCCCTCCGGATCGATGTCGCCACTGTGGCTGGAGCCGGAGGACGGGAGCGCGATTGTGAGGGCGCTATCACCCAGGACGCCGTCCGTCCCGCGCCACACCCGAGGTCCGATCCCGGGGGACCGCCCCACCGGGACCGATCGTCGTGCACGGTGACCTCAAACCCCGGTGTGACGGTCGTGGCAAGGACCAGCCGTGGAATAGGGACCAGCGACGTGACGTTTGATCCCTCGTGACGGTGATGACCCCAGCGGAGCAGGTCTCGCGGGATGCGCGGCCTTTGCGCTCGGCGCTAGGGTCATGGCTGATGAAACTGGAGACCACCACGCCCGATCCCTCGCAGAGCGAGATCGAGCTGGCGGACGAGACGCCCGAAGAGCGGGACGCCCGCTTCGAGCGCGACGCCATGCCGCTCATCGACTCCCTCTACGGAGCAGCGCTTCGCATGACGCGCAACCCGGCCGATGCCGAGGACCTCGTCCAGGACACGTACGCGCGTGCGTACTCCGCGTTCCACCAGTTCACGCCGGGGACGAACCTCAAGGCGTGGCTGTACCGGATCCTCACGAACACGTACATCAACAGCTACCGCAAGGCCCAGCGGGCGCCGCAGATCAGCGACGGGGAGCAGATCGAGGACTGGCAGCTCGCACGGGCCGAGTCGCACACCAGCACGGGCCTCCGCTCGGCGGAGGTCGAGGCCCTCGAGGCGATGCCGGACAGCATCGTCACGGAGGCGCTCAACACGCTGTCCGACGACTTCCGGATGGCGGTGCTGCTCGCGGACGTCGAAGGCTTCTCGTACAAGGAGATCGCCCAGATCATGGGCACTCCCATCGGAACCGTGATGTCGCGGCTCAACAGGGGCCGTGGACAGCTGCGGGACAAGCTGCGTGACTACGCAACGGAGCGGGGTCTCATCGGACGGCGGCAGAACCCATGACAGACGAGCACACCAAGGAATGCCAGATGGTCCTCGAGCACGTCCAGGAGTTCCTGGACAACGAGCTCGACTCGGCGACCGAGGAGGCGATCCGGGCGCACATCGCGATCTGCGAGCCCTGCCTCGACCAGGCGGAGGTCTGGATGGCCCTCAAGACGCTGGTGCGGAAGGCCTGTACGAACGAGGCCGCACCCGAGTCGCTCGTCAGCCGCATCTCCCTGCGGGTCTCGACGATGCGGATCGAGAAGCGGGCCTGACCCCCGGCGTCCTCTCCGCGCGGAGACTCACGCCGCCCGGGCCCCACACACGACGAAGCCCCCGTCCGTCCGGACGAGGGCTTCCTGCGTTCCTGCTGTCAGGCGTTCGGCCGCTTGCCGTGGTTCGCGGCGCTCTTGCGACGAGCGCGACGCTTACGTCCACCCTTGCCCATGCTGGTCCTCCTCAGTGTCTCCACACCCCGCAGAGCTGCGCGGGCACGAGAGGTCATTCTGCCATGCGCCACGGCGGAGCCACCAACCGCGAGTCGGTACAGTGAGCGGCATGCTCACGCTGGCCCAGGTCGTTGCCGAACACACCGATCTCGGACCGGAGGACGTGGCGATCCTCAGCGACATCGTGAGCGAGTGGCACCTGCTCGCCGACCTCAGCTTCTCCGACCTCATCTGCTGGGTGCCGGGCAGCGACGACAACGAGTTCTGGGCCGCCGCCCAGATCCGTCCCGCCACCGGTCCCACGGCGCTCGAGGACGACGTCGTCGGCGAGGTCATCAGCTACGACCCGGAGCACCTCGTCACCGAGGCGTACCTCTCCGAGGTCGTCTGCGAGACCAGCGACAACAAGCTCCAGGCGGGCATCCCCGTCGACGTGTGGGCCATCCCGATCGTACGGAAGGGCCGCTGCCTCGCGGTCATCGAGCGGCACACCAACCAGATGGGGGTACGGGCACCGGGCGCCCTCGAGGACAACTACCTCGAGATCGCGGACATCCTCACGGACATGCTGTGGCGCGGCGACTTCCCGTACAAGGCCGGCAAGCCCTCGACGCACGCCCATGCCTCCGGGATGCCACGGATCGGTGAGGGCATCATCCGACTCAACCAGGCGGGCATCGTCACGTACGCCTCCCCGAACGCCGTCTCCGCCTACCGGCGGCTCGGCCTCCAGGGCGACCTGGTCGGCGAGGACATCGCCTCGCTCACGTCGACGCTGATGCTGGACCTTGAGCCCACCGATGAGGCGGCCAGCAGCGTCATCAAGCAGCAGGTGCCGGCCATCGTCGAGGTGGAGACCGAGCGCGGGTCGGTGAACGTGAAGGTCGTCCCGCTGACGGACGAGGACGGCCCGATCGGCACCCTGCTCGTCTGCCGGGACACCACCGAGCTGCGGCGGCGCGAGCGTCAGCTCGTCACGAAGGACGCGACCATCCGGGAGATCCACCACCGGGTGAAGAACAACCTGCAGACGGTGGCGGCGCTGCTGCGGCTGCAGGCGCGGCGGATCCAGTCCGAGGAGGGTGTCACGGCCCTGCACCACGCGATGTCGCGGGTCCAGGCCATCGCCATCGTCCACGAGATCCTGTCCCAGACGTTCGACGGCCGCGTGGAGTTCGACGACGTCATGGACCGGCTGCTCCGCCACGTCGGCGACGTCGCCGCCTCGCGTGGCAAGGTCACCGCGCGCCGGAACGGCACGTTCGGCGAGGTGGCGGCGGCCGCCGCGACCAGCCTCTCTCTGGTGCTCACGGAGCTGTGCCAGAACGCCATCGAGCACGGGTTCGGGTCGGGCTCCGGCGAGGTCGTCGTCACGCCTGTACGGCAGGGCTCGACGCTGCGCATCGAGGTCAGCGACAACGGCGAGGGCCTGCCCGAGGACTTCAACCCGCGCACCACGACGAGCCTGGGCCTGTCGATCGTCGAGACGCTCGTCTCGGACCTGCACGGGACGTTCGAGCTGGGCCCCAACCCGGGCGGTCCCGGGGCGCGGGCCGTGGTGGAGATTCCCGTCAAGTGAGGGGCAGAACGCCCATCCAGGACCGGTCGGACGGCGGAGGAGCGGGAGGGACTAGCCAGTGCGCATGCGGGAACGGGCTGCACGGCGCTTGAGCGCGCGACGCTCGTCCTCGCTCATGCCGCCCCAGACCCCGTGGTCCTGCCCGGCGTCGAGCGCCCACTGCAGGCAGCGGTCCCGGACCTCGCAGCGCGCGCACACGCGCTTGGCGTCCTCGATCTGGAGCAGCGCGGGACCGGTGTTGCCGATCGGGAAGAACAGCTCGGGATCCTCCGTGAGGCAGGCAGCCCTGTCACGCCAGTCCATACGGGTGAAGCTCCTTGTGATCGATGACCGCTCCGTGGGAAGGCTACCGTCGGAGCGGTGCCCGCGGAGCCTCAAAACCACCATAGTTTAGGGTTCATCGGGAAGACTTCAAGAGCGTCCCAGTGTCTGACACTTTCTGGGACGCAGCCGTGTGCCCTGTACCGACGAGGAGAACCATGAGCGTGCCCGAGCGCCGGGAGCCGGCGCGTCGCAGCGTGCCCCTGACCATCGCCGCGGTCCTCACCGGCCTGTTCGCGGTCGTGGTCCTCGGCGTGGCGGTCGGCTCGGCCGTACAGCCGCACGGCCAGTTCTCGCTCGGCGTCGGCGTCATGCTCTTCCTGTACGGCGCGCTGCTCGCCTGGGTCGCCTGGACCACGTGGCGCCAGCGCTTCTACATCCGGGGCGCGCTCGTCGGCAGCGCGCTGCTGAACCTCGCCGTCGCCCTCAGCTCGTTCTCCTCGAACGTCGCCCTCTGGAGCGTCGTCGCCGTCCTCAGCGCGGTCATCGCGGTGTGCGGCGTCCTGCCGAGCACGAGCCGGGCGCTGACCAGGGCCCGCGGGGACTCCTCCGACGACCTCCCGGAGGTCTAGCGGCGGCTACTCGTCGTCGTCCTCCGGGCGCGCTAGCCAGGTGGCCAGGCGGTCCACAGGCGTCTCGAACTCCGGGTGGAGGTCGACGAACGTGCGCAGCTCCTCGGCGAGCCAGGACAGCGTCACCGTCTCGTCGCCGCGGCGACGCTCCAGCTCCTCGATGCCACGGTCGGTGTCGTACACCTAGGCCTCCCCGCCCAACGCCGCCTTGAGCAGCGCCGCCTCCTGCTCCTCGTGGAGGTGGTGGGAGCCGACCGAGGGTGCGGACGACTCGTCCCGCGTGACGGGCGTCATGACGAGGTCGTAGTCGGGGCGCACGGACTTGATGGCTGCGGGAAGGTTGCGCTCCATGTACCACCAGGCGCCCTGGTTGGAGGGCTCGTCCTGGGCGTACCGGACGTCGGTCACGTGACGGTAGCGGTCGAGGACGGCGGCGAGCTCCTTCGTCGGGAGCGGGTACAGCCGCTCCAGCGGGATGATCGCCACCTGTCCGTCGAGGCCGAGCTTCTGCCGCGCCGCGACGAGGCTCCACCGGATCTTCCCCGAGCAGAGCACGAGGCGTGTCACGGCCGACGGGTCGGTGATCGACGGGTCGTCCATGGCCGGCTGCCACGTGCCGCCCGTGATCTCGGACGGCATCGACATGGCGAGCTTGTTCCGCAGCATCGACTTGGGCGTGATGATGACGACCGGCCGGTGCCAGTTCACGTACGCGTGGGTCCGCAGCAGGTGGAAGTAGCTCGCCGGGGTCGACGGCTGGCACACCGCCAGCGCGCCCTCCGAGCAGAGCTGGAGCCAGCGCTCGATGCGGGCGCTGGAGTGGTCCGGCCCCTGCCCCTCGTAGCCGTGGGGGAGGAGGAGCACGACGCCGGACTTCTGGGTCCACTTGGCCTGCCCGGCCGCGATGAACTCGTCGATGATCGTCTGCGCGCCGTTGGCGAAGTCGCCGAACTGGCCCTCCCAGCACACCAGGGCCTCAGGGGCCGCGACGGAGTAGCCGTACTCGAAGCCCATCGCCGCGTACTCGCTGAGCAGCGAGTCCCAGATGTCGAACGTGCCCTGGTCGTGCGTGAGGTGCTTGAGCGGCACCCACGACTCGTTCGTCCGCCGGTCGATCACGGCGGCGAAGCGCTGGGAGAACGTCCCGCGGCGCGTGTCCTGGCCGCTCATGCGCACGGGGCGGCCCTCCATGAGCAGCGAGCCCACCGCGAGAGCCTCCGCCGTGGCCCAGTCCATCGGGCCCTTCCGGATCATGTCCGCCCTGCGCTCGAGCTGCGGCAGGACCTTCGGGTGCACGGTGAAGCCCTCGGGGAACTCCGTCATCGCCGCCGCGACGCGTTCCATGACCTCGGGGCTGATGCTCGTGCCGACGCCCTTGCCGAGCTTGGCCGGGTAGTACGGGACCTTGCGGTAGTCCTCGTCCTCGCCGGCCTCCGCGGTCATCGACCGGATCTCCTTGAAGACCGTCTCCAGCCGGATCCGGAACTTCTCGGCGTACTCGTCCGCGTCGTCGGTCGTGATGTCGCCGCGGCCGATGAGCGCGTCGGTGTAGATCTTGCGCGTCGAGCGCTTCGCCTCGATGAGGTCGTACATGAGCGGCTGCGTGAAGCTCGGGTCGTCGCCCTCGTTGTGCCCGCGCTTGCGGTAGCAGACGAGGTCGATGACGACGTCCTTGGCGAACCGCTGGCGGAACTCGAACGCGAGCCGCGCGACCCGTACGCACGCGTCCGGGTCGTCGCCGTTGACGTGGAAGACCGGGGCCTCGACGACCTTGGCGACGTCCGTGCAGTACGTCGAGCTCCGCGAGTCGACGGGAGCCGTCGTGAAGCCGACCTGGTTGTTCACGACGACGTGGATCGTGCCGCCCGTCTTGTAGCCCCGCAGCTGCGACATCTGGAGCGTCTCGTAGACGACGCCCTGTCCGGCGAAGGCCGCGTCCCCGTGGAGCAGGATCGGCAGGATCGGGAACTCGTGCTCGCTCGCCATGCGGTCCTGCTTGGCCCGCGCGATGCCCTCGACGACGGGGTCGACCGCCTCGAGGTGGGAGGGGTTCGCCGCGACGGAGGTACGGATCCGGCTGCCGGCGGCGGACACGAACTCGCCCTCGGCGCCGAGGTGGTACTTCACGTCACCCGTGCCCTGGGTGCCGTGCGGGTCCATGCTGCCCTCGAACTCGCGGAAGATCTGCCCGTACGACTTGCCGACGATGTTGGCGAGGACGTTGAGACGGCCACGGTGCGGCATGCCGATGATGACCTCGCCGAGGCCGGTGTCCGCGGCCTGCTCGCAGATCTCGTCCAGGGTGACGATCGTCGACTCGCCGCCCTCGAGGGAGAACCGCTTCTGGCCGATGAACTTCGTCTGGAGGAAGGTCTCGAAGATCTCGGACTCGTTGAGCTTGTCCATGATCCGCAGGTGCTCGTCCCTGGTCAGCGGCACGGACGGCTGCTCGAGCTTCTCCTGCAGCCAGGCGCGCTGCTCCCGGTCCGTGATGTGCATGTACTCGACGCCGACGTGGCGGCAGTACGCGTCGCGCAGGATCTCGAGGGCCTCGCGCAGCGTCATCGCGGTGCGCGGCTTGCCGCCCAGCGAGCCGCACGGGAACGTGCGGTCCAGGTCCCACAGCGTGAGGCCGTGCGTCTTGAGGGCCAGGTCCACGTGGTTGCGCATGCGGTAGGTCAGCGGGTCGATGTCCGCGACGAGGTGGCCGAGCGCGCGGTACGACGCGATGAGCTCGAGGACTCGCGCCTCCTTGTCGACCAGCTCGGGCGCGCTGCCGATATAGATGTCGGTGTCCCACTCGAGCGGTGCGTACGGGATGCGCAGCGACGTGAAGATGTCCTCGTAGAAGCCGTTCCTGCCGAGCAGCAGGTTCTCCATCGTGCGGAGGAACTCGCCGGACTGGGCGCCCTGGATGACGCGGTGGTCGTACGTCGACGTCAGCGTCATGACCTTGGAGATGCCCAGCTCGTTGAGCCGCTCGGGGCTCGCGCCCAGGTAGCCGGGCGCGTACTCGATGGAGCCCACGCCGAGGATGAGCCCCTGACCCGCCATGAGGCGGGGGATCGAGTGGTTCGTGCCGATGCCGCCCGGGTTCGTCAGGGTGGCGGTCGTGCCGGCGAAGTCGTCGACGGTGAGCGTGCCCTTGCGCGCCTTGGACACGACCTCCTCGTACGCGCTCCAGAACTGTCCGAACGTGAGCTGCTCGCAGCTGCGGATGTTCGGGACGAGCAGCTGACGCGTGCCGTCGGGCTTCGTCATGTCGATGGCGAGGCCCAGGTTGATCGTCTCCGGCTGCACGAGGTTGGGCTTGCCGTCGACGAGCTCGTACGCCACGTTCATCGCCGGTACGGCCTTGAGGGCCTGGACCATGGCCCAGCCGATGAGGTGCGTGAACGACACCTTGCCGCCGATCGTGCGCGCGAGGTGGGCGTTGATCATCGTGCGGTGGTCGATGACCAGCTTCATCGGCACGGTGCGGACGCTCGTCGCGGTCGGCATCTCCAGGGAGACGTCCATGTTCTTCGCGGTACGCAGCGGGGCGCCGCGCAGCGGCTCCTTCTTCGGCTGCTCCGAGACCGGCGCGGGCCGCTTCGCGAAGCTCGGCGGCTGTGCCGGCAGGTACGACAGGTCGGCGGTCAGGTCGGGCGTGGCGACGGCGGCGACGGGCTTGGCAGGGGCCGGGGGTGCTCCCGGGCTCGCAACCGCCGGCGCGGGCTGAGGGGCGGGTGCTGCGGGCGCCTGTGCCGGCGGCTGCTGCTCGGCGCTGGGAGCGGTCTGGGGTGCCGGCTGGGCGGGGCCCGGCTGGGCCGGTGCGGGTGCCGGGGGAGCCTGTTCCGTCACGGTCGTGGGGGTGTCGGTGAGCTCGGCAGGGGCCGGAGGCGGGGGAGCCTGCTCAGTCTGAGGAGCGGACGCCGGAACTGAGGCCTGCTGGGCGCGGGCGGGGGTGGACGGACTCGCGGCCGGCGGTGTCACGGGCAACGAGCCCTCGTGCGAGCGGAAGAAGTCCGCCCACGTCGGGTCGACGGAGGACGGGTCGGCTTCGTACCGCTCGTGCATCTCGTCGATGAGCCAGTCGTTGGCGCCGAAGTCCTGCGCCGCTGCGGATACGTCCTGCTCGGGCTGAATGGCCACGATGCCCCTCGTTCGTCGTTGTCGAGACCGGGAGGTCAGCCCCGGCCCGTCAGCCCATGTTAGGCCACGCCGTCCGGTGCTTCGACCTCAAGAGACTCGTGTCCGGCGTCCTCAGGGCGCCGTCTCCGGGTCAGCCACCAGGCCTTCCACGCCACGACGACGGTGAAGGCGACGAGGAACACGTTCCGGATGACCAGGTCGGCGACGGCACCCGGCGTTCCTGTCCCGTAGACGATCTCCCCGTATCGCAGCGGGTAGACCACCTGCGTGAGGAACGCGAGCGCACCCCCCGCGACGGCCCAGTAGGCCGGCCAGCCGAAGGACGGCTCCGAGTCGTCCTCGCTGCCCCCGATGAGCGCGGCGAGCGGGCCGCCGAGCCACAGGATGTACTGCGGGCTGAGCGTCTTGTTGACGTCGATCATGATGAGGATGATCGCGAGCATCACCACCGCGACCGTGCGGGACGTGCGCTTCATGGACCAGGCCGCACGGACGCCGAGGACGATCGCCAGCAGGAACCCGGCGAGCGTCAGGACGCTGGCCGCCTGCAGGGCGGCGTCCACGCCGGGTCCCGTGATCTCGAAGGCGTTGTACCGGGAGAGGCCCACGACCCACTGCGGCGTCGGGCTCGCGGCGCGCAGCCACATGAGGGGCGTGGCGGGGAGCGACTCGATCTGGAGGCCACGGTCCGACTGCCAGGTCAGCGGGGAGATGAGCCGGGGCCACCCTCCGATGGCGAGGCTCGCGAGGGCCAGCACGCCGCCGGTCACCCCGAACCCGACCGCGGTCCGCACCCCGCGGCGACCTGTGCCGAGCAGGGGCAGCACGAGCAGCGCCGGCCAGAGCTTGAGGGCGGCGCCGCACGCGATGAGGGTCCCGGCCAGGGCCGGCCGGCGGCGGTAGAGGAACGCGCCCGCCCCGGCGAGCACCGCGGGGGCCATGTCGAACCGGAAGTACGCGATGGGTCCCATGAGCTGGACGAAGATGATCCACGTGAGGACGGCGGGCACCCGCCAGCGGCGGGCGCTGAGGCGCCACGTCAGCCGGGCCATCGCCGCGTCGAGGGCGAGCATCGAGATGGCGAACGCCCACACGAACGCACCCTGGTTGCCGCCGGTGACGGCGCGGAGCAGCTGCATGGCCCACGCGACGGGAGTGGGGTACTCGACGAGCGAGCTGGACCACGAGGACGCCTTCGTGATCTGGCTGAGGTAGTACGTGACGTCGCCCACGATGTAGCTCGCGTAGTGCGACCACTCGAACGCGAGGAGCGCGCGGCTGACCGCCCACAGGGCGGCGTACGTCCAGCCGCTGCGCACGAGCGACTCCGTCTCGCGGCGCAACCAGGTCATGGGCCCACCTTCCGTTCCGAGTCGTCGTGCGTCGGGCCGGTCGCGGGTCCGCGGTCGGGCCGGGGCGAGGCGGGCGCCCGCAGCATCCGCCACACGAGGACTCCGAGCCAGGCCAGGAACGCCACCAGGGCGAGGTTGCGGACCACCAGGACGACGGTGGCCAGGAGCAGGTAGCGCCCGCCGTGGACGAGTGGCTGGTACAGCAGGGGGTACACGAGCTGCGTCAGCAGTGTCAGCACCAGCACGGACACGGCCAGGGTCCGCAGCTGCGGCCACGACGGCACGGCTCGCACGGGCGCCGTACGCCCCGCTGCGACGAGCAGCGCGGCGACCGGACCTCCGACCCACATCATGTACTGGGGGCTGAACGTCTTGTTGGTCACGATCGTCACGGTGACGACCAGCACCATGATGAGCGCGGCCTCGACCACCGTACGGTCGCGGCGCCGGAGCCACAGCACGTACGTGGCGGCGATCGCGAGGTAGCCCAGCAGGGTGGCCACGGACGACGCGGCCAGGGCAGCGCTCGTGCCGTCGCCCGTGATCTCGTACGCCTGCCACCTCGAGATGGCCACCTCGTACCGGCCGGGGAAGATCCCTCTCACGAGCATGAGGGGCGTCGCCCACACCGACTCGATCTGCAGCCCCCGCGCCTGCTGCCACGCGAGGGGAGACACGAGTCGGCTCCAGCCCCCGGCGATGAGGGAGACGACAGCGAGGCCGCCACCCACGACGAGGAAGCCGAGCGCTGACCGGGCGCGGCCGCGGCGCTCCCCCAGCGTGCCGGGCCAGAGCAGAGCGGGCCACAGCTTGAACGCTGCACCCAGGCCGACGAGCGAGCCGGCGACGCCCTCGCGCTGCCCCACCAGCGACAGCACCGCGAGGCCGCCGAGGACCGCGGGCACGAGGTCG
>DASSQF010000363.1:0-11146 GCA_035702685.1 Propionibacteriaceae bacterium | reverse complement strand
GCCTTCGCGCTCGGCTGGACTCCCTGCATCGGGCCGGCGCTCACGGTCGTCCTCACGCTCTCGCTCAACGAGGGCTCGGCCGTACGCGGCGCGCTGCTCGCCCTCGCGTACAGCCTCGGCCTCGGGCTCCCGTTCGTCGCCCTCGGCGTCGCGTTCGTACGGTTCGCGGGTGCGCTGAACTGGGTACGGGCCCACCAGCGCGGCGTGATGCGGGCCGGCGGCATCGTCATGGTGCTCGTGGGTGTCGCGCTCGTCACCGGGCTGTGGGACACGTGGATGGCAGGGCTCCGGCAGTGGGCCTCGGGCTTCGGGACGCCGATCTGATGGCCGACAACGAGATCGACGAGCTGACGGAGGAGACGGACGTGGCTGACGACACGCTCCGCGACGACACCTCCATCGAGAAGACCGCCGAGGACGGCATGCCCGTCGAGGTGGACGAGGACGGGCTCACCGCCGACGATCCGGGGATCGCCGGGTCGAGGGCGCGGCGTCCCGCTGCCGAGGTCGCCCCGCCCGGGGGTTTCGTGGGCTCCCTCAAGTTCGCGTGGGCAGTACTCACGAGCATGCGGACCGCGATCATCCTGCTGCTCCTGCTGGCGGTGGCGGCGATCCCCGGCGGCATCCTGCCGCAGCGTCCCGTCAACCCGTTCGCGGTCACGACCTGGCTCGCCGACCACACGAAGATCGGGCCGTTCCTGGACAAGATCGGGATGTTCGACGTCTACCACACCCCGTGGTTCTCCTCGATCTACCTGCTGCTCTTCGTGTCCCTCGTCGGCTGCATCGTGCCCCGCACGTCCGTCTACCTGCGGGCCCTCCGCGCCCCGGCCGCCACGCCGCCGCGACGCGTGTCGAGGATGTCCGGCGCCGCCTCGTACACGGCGAGCGCACCCGCCGAGCAGCTCCTCACCCGGGCGCAGGAGTCCCTGCGGAAGCGCCGGTACCGGGTACGCCGGGTCGGCGACGTCGTCTGCGCCGAACGCGGCTACACCCGCGAGCTGGGCAACCTCACGTTCCACGTCGCGCTGCTCGGGGTGCTGCTGGCCGTCGGGTACGGATCGCTGCTCGGCCACTCCGGCTCCGCGATCGTCGTCGAGGGGCAGGGCTTTTCGAACACGCTCACCCAGTACGACGACATCTCGTCCGGCGCCGCGTTCAACGGCCGGCTCGACCCGTTCAGCGTGAGGCTCGACGCCTTCCACGTCGCGTACGAGACCGGGCCCGTGCAGCGGGGAGCCGCGCGCGAGTTCAAGGCCGACGTCACCGTGACAACGCCCTCAGGGACCCGCAGCGACGTCATCCAGGTCAATGAGCCGCTGAGCATCGGCAGCTCGAAGGTGCACCTCGTCGGGCACGGGTACGCAGCCGTGGTGACCGTACGGGACGGGAACGGCAACGTCGCGTACTCGGGTCCTGTCGTCTTCCAGCCCCTCGACTCCAACCTCAAGTCGGTCGGCGCCATCAACGTGCCGGACGCACGGCCGCAGCGACTCGGCCTGCAGGGCTACTTCCTCCCGACGGCGTCGGTCGGCCACATGGGCCCGGTGTCGCTGTTCCCCGAGGCGCTCAGCCCGGAGCTGTTCCTCACCGCGTGGGCCGGACCGCCGAAGGCGGAGACGGGCCAGCCGCAGAGCGTGTTCACCCTGGACACCACGGGAATGACGCAGCTCACCGCGAACAACGACCTGCTCCGGCTCGAGCTCGCGCCCGGCGACTCGTACGTCCTGCCGAACGGTCTCGGGATCGTGACCTTCGACGGCTGGAAGCGGTGGGTGAAGCTGCAGGTCTCGAGCACGCCCGGCATGGGGGCGATCCTCGCGTTCGTCCTCCTCGCGGTGGCGGGCATGGGCCTGAGCCTGTCCGTGAAGCCGCGCCGCGCGTGGCTCATGGCCGCGGACGGGCGGGTCTGGACGGCCGGTGCCGACCGCGTCGACGGCCGCTCGGGCGTGGGCGACGACATCGCCGCGGTGGCCGCCGAGCTGGGACTCGAAAAGCCTCCGCCCGAGCCGTGATGTCCGGCGGGTAGACGAGGGGACGACGTTTCTGGCGTGTCGGGGCAGGATGGGCAGCAGTCGATGAGAGGGCGGACGGGATGACGGTGGCGAGCTTCTCCGCGTTGGCGGTCGTGACGGCGGCGGTGCTGTACCTGCTCGCGCTGTCGCTGCACGCTCTCGAGTGGGCGATGGCGCGGCACGTCGAGGTGTCGGCGGCCTCGGTGGCGACTGGCGCGAAGGGCGGCGTCGCGGTGCTCGACAAGCCCTCGGACGCGGCCGTACGTCCGGCGAAGGCCGACATGTACGGGCGGATGGGGTTGAGCATCACGATCCTCGCCGCGGCCGTGAACGTCGCCGGCATCGTGGCCCGCGGCATCGCGGCGCACCGGGCGCCCTGGGGCAACATGTACGAGTTCATCACGACCGCCGCCGTCGTCGTGGCCGCCCTCTACCTCCTCGGCGTCTGGCGGTGGCACCTGCGCTGGCTCGGCCTGCCGGTGACGCTCCTCGGTGCCGTCCTCAACGGCCTCGCCGCCACCGTCTTCTACGTCGCGGTGGCCCCCCTCGTACCTGCCCTGCACTCCGTGTGGTTCATGATCCACATCCTCGCCGCGATCATCTCGGGCGCTGCGTTCTCCATCGGCGGGGTCGCGGCGATCCTGTACCTGGTCGTCGCGCGTGCCGAGCGCCGCGGGACGGTCAAGGGCTACCTGGCGATGCTCCCCGGCTCCGACGGGATCGACCGCATCAGCTACCGGGTCCTCGCGTTCGCGTTCCCGCTGTGGACGTTCACGATCGCGGCGGGCGCGATCTGGGCCGAGTACGCGTGGGGCCGGTACTGGGGCTGGGACCCCAAGGAGACCTGGTCGCTCGTGGCGTGGGTCGTGTTCGCCGGCTACCTGCACGCCCGCGCGACCGCCGGCTGGCGCGGTACGAGGGCGGCCTGGCTCGCGATCCTCGGCTTCGCCCTCTTCTGGTGGAACTTCATCGGCGTCAACCTCGTGTTCGCCGGCCTCCACTCGTACGCGGGCATCTGAGCGACGCCAGCGCCGGCGGCGTCCTCAGGACGCGCCGGCCCTTGCCGGCATCCTCAGGACGCGGTCCCCGCGATCCGCTCGATGGCGGTCACGGCGCGAGCAGCACCGAGGCCCTCAGCGGCCTCCGCCCTCATCCGCTCGCCGAGATCTCGGGCCGCGGTGCGGGCGCGTACGGTCTCGCGCAGCGCCGTCTCGTACGCCTCCCACCCGGATCGGCGGTCGACCGGTCGCGACGCCGCGCCGAGCGCGTGGAGCCGCGCCGCCCAGAACGGCTGGTCGAACGCGAAGGGGACTCCCACGGACGGGATGCCCGACCGGGCCACCGCGTGGGCCGTCCCCGCCCCCGCCGCGTGCACGATCGCCCCGCAGCGGGGGAACAGCCACTCGTGCGGGAGCGTGCCGATGCGCAGCACCTCAGGACCGACGTCGCCGCTGTACGGGCTGGCCAGGAGCACGGGGTGCCCGTGCAGCGCCCGCAGCGCCTGCTCCACGGCGTACTCCACCCGCGGCCCTGCCACCGACCCGAAGCCGACGTAGACCGGCCGTTCCTCCCCCTCGAGGAACGCGGCGACCTCTTCGGGCGGCGACCATGCCCGGTCGACCTCCTGCCACCACTGACCGGTGACCTCGGACCCGGCGTCCCAGTCCGCCGGCGTCGGGACGAGGGTCGGCGACCATGCACCCAGGTAGGGGAGGCGGTGGTACGGGTTGCGCAGCGGCGCTGTCCCGGCGTCCCGTACCCGGTTGACCCGTCGCAGCACGGCCCGTCCCCCGACCACCTCGAGGGCCCGACCCACCGGTCGGTTGAGCCACGAGGGGACACGGACGGCGCTGAACGCCGTCGGCACGAAGTCGCGCGTCGGCTCCATGGGCTGCAGCCCGGCCAGGATGCCCGCGGCACCGACGTGCTCCGCCGCGGCCATCGCGTGGACGCTGACGATCGGCAGCCCCACGAGGACGTCACAGCCGGTCGCCGCCGCCGCGATCTCGTCCACCCAGTCACGGTCACGCCACCGGAACGCCCGGACCCCCGCGCGCGAGACACCGCTGGCGAGCACCTCGGCGACGCTGCCCGACAAGGGGCGGAACTCCAGCCCGTGCTCGGTGACGTACGGCTCCGCAGACCCTTCGCCGGCGACGACGACCGCGTGGCCGGCAGACTCCAGAGCCCGCCCCAGCGCCACGAGCGGCCGCACGTCACCCTGCGAGCCGTACGCGACGAGCGCGACCCTCATCGGTCGGGAGCGACCTGCAGCAGCGCGTTCTCGAGCACCTCGGTCAGCGCGGGGTGGATCCAGTACTGGCCGCGCGCCATCGTGCGGGCATCGAGCCCGGTCGCCATCGCCTGGATCGCGGGCTGGATGAGGGTCGAGGCCTGAGGGCCGAGGATGTGGCAGCCGAGGAGCTGGAGCGACTCGGGGTCCACGAGGACCTTCGCGACGTGGATGCCGCGGTCCTCGAGCGCCCAGCCGTACGCGACGTCCGCGTAGCGCTGCACGCCGACGGTGTACGGCGTCCCGCTCCGACGGAGCTCCTGCTCGGTGAGCCCCACGCTCGCGAGCTGCGGGTCGGAGAAGACGGCGTACGGGATCGTGGTGTGCTCCGTGCTCGCCAGGTCGTCCGGGTGGAGGAGGTTGTGCTGGACGGTCCGTGCGTCCGCGTTGGCCGCGTGCTTGAGCATGTGGTGGTTCGACACGTCCCCGAGCGCGAAGATGCCGTCGGCCGTCGTGCGCTGGTGCGCGTCGACGACGACGAAGCCCTCGCCGTCCACGTCCACGCCGGTGGCGGGGAGGTTCTGCCTGTCGGAGTTCGGGATGCGGCCCGTCGCGACGAGGAGGACCTCCGCGTCGTAGCTGTACTCGATGTCGTTGTGGTCCATCGTGTACACGCCGATCCCGCCGCGCCCGGACCCGTCGACCTCCACGACCGACTGGTTGAGTCGCACGACGACCCGCCGGCTCAGCTCGTCCGTGAGCGATGTCGCGAGCTCAGCGTCGGCGTGCCGCAGCAGCGCGGAGGAGCGGTTGATGAGCGTGACCGCGACGCCCAGCGCGGAGAAGATGTGGGCGAACTCCACGGCCACGAAGCCGCCGCCGAGGATGACCATCGTGCGCGGCAGCCGCTCGAGCCGCATGATCGTGTCGCTCGTGTGGACCCGGTCCTCGAGCTCCGGCGCGTCCAGGCCCGGAAAGGCGGGCATGCGAGGGCGCGACCCGGCGGCGAGGACGATCCTGTCCGCGGTGAGCGCTTCCTCGCTGCCATCCGGGTACGAGACGGACAGGCGCTTCACGCCGGTGAACCGTGCCGTACCCCGCATGAGCGAGACGTTCTGCTGCGACTCGCGCCACCCCAGGCCGGACAGCGAGATCGGGTCGATGCGACCGAAGATCCTGTCGCGGATGGCCGGCCAGTCCACGGTGGGCGCCGACGCGTGCAGCCCGTACCGCCGGGCCCCGCGGATCTCGTCGGCGACCTCAGCAGTGTGGGTGAACATCTTGGAGGGGATGCACCCCACGTTGAGGCAGGTCCCCCCGAAGGGGTCGCCGTCGTCGATGAGGGCGACGCTCAAGTCGTCGAACCGCTCGTCGATGATCGAGTTGCCGCTGCCCGAGCCGATGACTGCGAGATCCACGTGACGCACGGCCCCATCCTTCCATCTCGAGACCGTCCCCACCCGGAGCGAGGGGTCAGGGACGCCGGGCGATGTACCGCGACACGAGCATCGTCAGCCGGATGGGCACGAACGGCGCCATGCGGGCGAGGAGGGCATTCCAGGCGCCGTCGATCGCGATCGGGCTGCCTTTGGCGAGTCCGTCGAAGCAGGTGGCGATGACCTGGGCGACCGTACGACGGCGGCGGAACCCGTCGGGGTTGCCGGCCACCTTCCAGAACTCCGTCTCGGTCGCACCGGGGCACAGGGCGAGCACCGTCACCCCCTTCGGCCGCAGCTCGTCCCACATGGCCAGGCTGAGCCGCAGGACGTACGCCTTGCTCGCGGCGTACGTCCCCATCGTGGGGATCGGCTGGAACGCGGCGGTGGAGGCGACGTTGACGATGGCACCGTGGCCGCGTGCCACCATGCGGGTCGCCGCGGCGCGGGCCAGGACCGTGAGCGCGACGCAGTTGAGCGAGACGAGCTCGGTGATCCTCGCGGGGTTCTCGTCGACGAAGTCACCCGAGGTGGCGAAGCCGGCGTTGTTCACGAGGAGGTCGATGTCGCGGCTCTCGATGACCTTGACGACCGCGTCGCGCGCGACGGGGTCGGCGAGGTCGGCCCCGACCACCTCGACCTCGACCCCGTACGCCTCGCGGAGCTCGTCCGCGAGGTCGTGGAGGATGACCGTGCTGCGCGAGACGAGGACGAGCGACATCCCGTCAGCGGCGAGCCTCGTCGCGAAGCCGCGGCCGAGGCCCGACGACGCGCCGGTCACCAGCGCCCACCCCGAGCTGTACGTCGTCATGGGTGGAGAGCGTAGTGGAGGGCAGGACGCCTCTCAGTTCCCGACCGTCAGCGCGGCCATGGCGTCCCGGGCCGGCTGCAGGTACTGGGGAGACGTGTCCGGGATGGACGCGTAGAACAGGCTGGACGCGTCGTTCGACGTCGCCACGATGAGGACGATCGCCGTCTCGCCCTTCGTCTTGAGGCCCGGGATGTCGAACGTCAGGTGGGTCTCCACGAGCCAGGCGTCTTTGCCGCCGACCGTCATCGCCTTGCTGACCTTGTCGTCGCGCCCGACCTGGGCGTTGCCGTAGAACGCGCCGATGAGGCACTTCACGACGATCTGGGAGCCCTCCTGCGGCGAGAAGAAGCCGTCACCCGCCGCGAGCTCGGCCACGAGCACGGAGGCGACCCAGCTGTTGCCCCTGCCGTCGTAGTTCGGCTCGATCGTCACCTCCTGCTCCGCGACGTCACGCCCGAACGGCACCCGGATGTCGGTCGACGGCGCGCTCCACGGGCTGCCGAGCCGCGGGTACGAGAGCATGCCGCCGTGGACACGTCCGTCGGGCGTGTGGTTGACGGGGGCGAGCGTCTGGGTGTTGACCGGACAGGGGTTCGTCGTCGGGTTGCCGCCCACGGTGGGGCCACCCGTCGCGAGCGAGCCCTGGGAGGCGAACCGGAAGACGAGCCACGCGAGGAGAGCCAGCACGACGACCCCGACCGCGATGCCGATCCACGGGCCGACCCGCCTCTTCGTCCGCTGCTGCGTGTACCCCGTGCCGGGCTGGTAGCCGGCCTGGCCGAACCGGGGCGCCGACGGGGGCGGCTGGCCGGGACCACCCATGTACGGGGGAGGGGCGGAGGGCGTGGGAGACAGCTGGGCCGACCAGGTCGAGCCGTTCCAGTAGCGGAACGCGCCGCGCTGGCCTCCGGGATCGGGATACCACCCTGCTGGGCTGCTCACCGGGCCAGAATAGGCGGCGAAGATGTGACACCGGCCACCTCTCGCGGCCCGTGCCGCCCAGTCCAGGAGGAGACATGCCCGGCTCCGACGAGCAGTGGAGCAGGATCTCGGCGGAGGCCGAGCTGCGTCCGGAGCACGGCGTCGTCGCCGACGTGCCGACTCCTCAGATCACGCCGCAGTCGGAGGACGAGGCGCCCGAGGACCCCATCGAGCTGACCGAGGTGCCGCCGCCGTCGGACGACGCCGAGGTCGAGCCCGAGACCCCGTCCGTACAGCCGATCCAGGTCGTGCCGTTCCACTCCGGCCCGCTTCCCGAGCCCGGTCCGGACGTCATCGTGGCCGCGCCGTTCGAGGTGCCGACCCCGGTCTCGGGGCTGGCCGACGACATCGCTCCCGAGATGATCACGGACGTGCCGGAGCCGGGGCCCGACACCTCGGAGGAGGTCCCGGACCTGCCCGAGGAGCCCGAGAGGGCGGTACGGACGCCGTGGTGGCGGCTCCTGCTCGGCCGGGGCGGCCGGGAGCGGATCAGCCGAAGCGGCCGGTGATGTAGTCCTCGGTCGCCTTGACGGACGGGTTGGAGAAGATCGTCTCGGTGTCGTTGATCTCGACGAGCCGGCCGGGCAGGCCCTGCGCCTCGAGGTTGAAGAAGGCCGTACGGTCGGAGACCCGCGACGCCTGCTGCATGTTGTGGGTCACGATGACGACCGTGTACTGCTCCTTGAGCTCCTGGATGAGGTCCTCGATGGCGAGCGTCGAGATGGGGTCCAGGGCCGAGCAGGGCTCGTCCATGAGGATCACGTCAGGCTTCACCGCGATCGCCCGGGCGATGCAGAGGCGCTGCTGCTGACCGCCGGACAGGGAGGTACCGGCGCGGTTGAGGCGGTCCTTGACCTCGTTCCAGAGGTTGGCGCCGCGCAGCGACCGCTCCACGGTCTCGTCGAGCTCCTGCTTGTTGCGGGTGCCGTTGAGCTTCAGGCCGGCCGCCACGTTGTCGTAGATCGACATCGACGGGAACGGGTTCGGGCGCTGGAACACCATGCCGACGAGGCGGCGGACGGCGACCGGATCGACGCCCGGTCCGTACAGGTCCACGCCGTCAAGGGCGACCCGCCCCTTCGCGTACGCGCCGGGGATCACCTCGTGCATGCGGTTCAGGGTCCGGAGCACGGTCGACTTGCCGCACCCTGACGGTCCGATGAAGGCGGTCACCGTCCGGGGCTCGACCACGAGCGAGACGCCCGCGACGGCCTGGAACGACCCGTAGTAGACGTCGAGGTTCTCGACCTCGATGCGCTTGGCCATGCTGTCATCGGTCCTTGAGTCGGCTGGCGCGGGCGATGCCCCGCGCCAGGAGGTTGAGGCCCATCACCAGGAGGATGAGCGTGAGCGCGGCGCCCCAGACGCGCGAGTAGCCGGGCAGGGCTTCGGCGACGTTGCGACCGGAGTTGATCATCGTCGGCAGGGTGCCCATGTTGCTCGTCGCCGGCGACAGGTACAGGTTCCGCGCGTACGCGACGAGGATGAGCAGGGGGGCTGTCTCGCCCATGACGCGGGCGAGGCCGAGGATGACGCCGGTCGCGATGCCCGAGAAGGCCGTGGGGATGACGACCTGCACGACGGTCTTCCACTTGGGCAGCCCGAGGGCGTACGCCGCCTCCCGCAGCGAGTCCGGCACGAGCTTGAGCATCTCCTCGGTCGACCGCAGGACGGTCGGCAGCATGAGGAGGACGAGCGCGAGCGACGCCGCCACGGCGCTGCGGCCCAGGCCGAGCAGCGTGATCATGAGCGTGTAGATGAACAGCGCCGCGACGATCGACGGGATGCCCGAGAGGATGTCGACGGCGAAGGAGACGAAGCGGGCCCACCGGGTGCCGCGGGCGTACTCGATGAGGAAGATGGCGCCCATCACGGCGATCGGGACTGCGACGACAGCGGTCACCAGCCCGATCTCCAGGGTCCCGATGATCGCGTGGAGCGCGCCTCCACCGGCGCGCCGGTCCGTCGTACCGGCGAGGTCCTGCGTCCACCAGCTCAGCGAGAGGATCGCGGGCAGGCCCTGCGTGACGATGCTCACGAGGATCCACACGAGCGGTGCGATGGCGACGACCGCGCTGAGGTAGACGAGGCCGCGGATGACGCCGTCCTTCACGCGGCGCCCGCCGCGGGGTGACGTGAGGCTGACGGTCGGCACGCTCATCAGCTGACCCTCCGATCGGCGACGAGACGTGCGATGGCGTTCACCGCGAAGGTCACGACGAAGAGGATGAGACCGGCGGCGATGTACGCCCCGGTCTTGGCCGGGCTGTCGAACTCCTGGGCGTTGTTCGCGATCTTCGAGGCGAACGTCTCGCCGCCGGCGAAGAGGGAGATGTTGATCCCCTCCTGCGTGGTCTGGGACAGGATGATCATCACGGCGATCGTCTCGCCGAGCGCCCTGCCCAGCCCGAGCATGGACGCGGCGATGACGCCGGACCGCCCGTACGGGATGACGGCCGTGCGGATCATCTCCCAACGCGTCGCCCCGAGAGCGAGCGCGGCCTCGATGTGGTCGCGGGGGGTCTGGGCGAAGACGTCGCGGGACATGGCGCTGACGATCGGCAGGACCATGATCGCCAGCACGATCGACGCGGTGAGCACGTTGCCCGTCGACTCGACGCCCTTCCCGAACAGCGGGATCCAGCCCAGCACCCGGCGGAGCCAGTCGTAGAACGGCCCGAGGAACGGGCCGAGGAGCTTGAGGCCCCAGAGGCCGAAGATGATCGACGGCACAGCCGCGAGGAGGTCGATGACGAAGCCGATCGTCGACCCGAGGCGGGGCGGTACGTAGTGGGTCACCAGCAGCGCCGTACCCACCGCGACCGGTACGGCGAGGACCATCGCGACGACGCTGGTGAGAGCCGTGGTCCACAGGAGGCCGGCGATGCCGAACTGGAGCGAGGTCGGGCTGACGCTCCACTGGGTCGAGGTGAGGAAGTTCACGCTGTCGCGCCGCAGGCTGGGGATCGCGATGACGGCGAGGAAGGCGCCCACGAACAGGACCAGCAGCACCACGACCGTGGCCGCCACGACGGCCCCCGCCCGGAAGGTGCGGTCTCCGCCGTGCTTGATGGTGGCGAAGGTCAGGTTCGGCGTCGACACGGGCTTCCCGGTTGCGTGGGAGGCCGAGACTCGGGTCGGGGCCTCTGGGTCTGTGGTGGTCGCGACGTTAGCACCTGGCTCGTGGGCCATGTCTTCTTCCCCTTCCAGGACTGGCCCTCGGCGCACAGCGTGCCGAGGGCCAGTATCAGGAGCGTCGAGGCGCTCGGCTCACTTGATCGCCTGGATGGCCGTGTTGACCTTGGCGCGCAGCGAGTCGGGGAGAGGGGCGGAGCCCACGTCGCTGAGGCTCTTCTGGCCCTCGTCGCTCGCGAAGTACGTGAGGAAGTCCTTCACGATCGCCGTCTTCGCCGAGTCGAGACCCGCGGAGCAGACGATCTCGTACGTGACGAGGATCGCCGGGTACGCACCCTGGGCCTTGGTCGCGTAGTCGAGGCTCAGGGTCAGGTCGTTGCCCGTGCCGGTGATCTTGGCCGCCTCGAGGGCCTTGCCGACGCTGGCGGCGTTGAGCGCCACGCCGCCGTTGCCCATGTCGAGCTGGGCGACGCCGAGCTTGTTGTCCGTCGCGAAGCCCCACTCGAGGTAGCCGATCGCGCCGTCAGTGGCCTTG
>DASSQF010000362.1:0-5108 GCA_035702685.1 Propionibacteriaceae bacterium | reverse complement strand
ATCAGTGCCGGATGCGCGTCCGCATCCTCCTGCGTGATGCTGCCTTCGGCGACGAGCTCTCCGAGCAGTTCGCTCCACTCGGCGCGGAAGAGGTCGAGCCCGGACAAAGACCCGTCGCCGCCGATGACGACGAGCCTGTCGATCCCGTTGGCGAGGAGGTTGACCGCGGCCCGCTTGCGGCCGCTCCGCTCGCGGAAGTCCTTGGAACGGAAGGTCCCGAACACGGTGCCGCCGCGGTGCAGGATGCTGCCGACGTCCTCCCACCTGACCTCGCGGATGCCCGGGCCGCCGTCGACCATGCCCTGGTAGCCCTCGTACACGGCGTAGACCTGTGCGCCGAGCGTCACGGCGGTGCGCACCACTGCTCGTACCGCTGCATTCATCCCCTGGGCGTCACCGCCACTGGTGAGGATCCCGATCCGCTTGCCGAGACCGATCTGCTCGATCGGTTGAGGGTCTGGGCTCGTCATGGCGTCATTCTGGCCCTGCCGAGGCCTTGTCGTCCCGGCTCTGGCCGCAGTGCTACAGGGTCGGGTCGTTCCAGTGACCCGGCTCGTCGAGCGTCGCCATGTGCACGTCGACGCCTTCGGCGCTCACCGACGCCACGCTGACAAGGAGGGACAGCGTCGGGTAGCCGTGGGCGTGGTTGTCGCGGATGATGGCCCGGTCGTCGGTGGGCTCGAGCTCGGACGACGTCGCGAGCACCTCGAGCCAGGGGTCCCACCAGCGGCCGTCCCCGTCCGTGCTGGTGTCCGCAGCCCCGAACGCGTCACGCCAGGCCACCACCCGCGCCGTGCGGGGGTCGTCGAGGTCGTCGTGCGCGATCATGTGGGTTCCGGGGGGCAGGTCGACGACGGTCGGGGTGCCGCCCTCCCACGACGTCACGGTCGCGCCGGCTGCCGTGACGCGGATGAGGTTGAAGCCCAGCGTCGTCAACGGGTCGGGCAGGGGCCGCCCCTCCACCGCGTCGAGCACCAGCGCCCCTCGGGACGTGAGCGACGGGCCTTCGGCTCCGCCGGCGCGGTTGAGCAGGACGGCGAGCGTCGAGTCGTCCGCGGCGAGCCATGCGCCGCCCGCAAGCTCGTCCATGATGCCCCGGACATTCGGCCGGTCCGGCCACCAGCTGCCCAGTGGCCGCCACGCGCGGTTCGGATCCTCGTCACGGACAGCCAGGACGCGCACCGGGCCCCGATCATGACCCGGCACGCGAATCACCACGGTGCACATGGACACGGAGAGTACGCGACCTTCTCCTGTCCCCGGGGCGTCCCGCCGGTCGCGTCGGGCCGACACCACGCCCCTTCTGCCGAGGCGCCGCGGTGTCAGGCGGAGTCGCGGGCGACCAGCTGGAGGAACGTCTCGGTGGGGTCCTCCGGATGCGGGCGCAGTCCGGCGAGGCCGGCGAGCAGCTCCCGCGCCACGAAGCGGCCCATCTTGTCGGGCTGAGGCGCGACCGTGGAGAGGGCCGGTACCGACAGCGTCGCCTGGGGCAGGTCGTCGACTCCGACGAACGCCAGCTCTGCAGGGACCTGTACGTTCTGCAGCTGAGCCGCTCGCATGAGGACGAGGGCCAGCTCGTCGTTGAAGGCGCAGATGCCGTCGACGCGCTTCCGGCGCCACGCCTCGACGGACGCGCTGGCCGAGGCGGCGGTGAACGACAGCTGTTCCACCACCGGCTCGTCGAGCCCCAGCTCGGCGCAGGCCTGCTGGACGCCTTGGAGTCGGGCCCTCGCGAAGCGCTTGAGCCGCTCGTCCTCGGGCCAGGCGTACCCGATGCGGCGATGTCCTCTCTCCGCGAGGTGCTGCACCTGGAGCCTCCCCGTCTCGATGCCGGGGAAGAGGACGATGCCGGGTTCGAGCTCGCTGTCGGCGAGCTCCACGAGGAAGCCGATGCGCGACTTGCGAAGGCTCGCGTCGTTCTCGGGGCCGAGGCTCCCTAGCCGGATGACCGCCGCCGGGCTGATCGCGTTCCAGAGCTTCTTGATGTCCCTCCCCGGGCGGGACCGGTGCAGGAAGAGCTCGAGTCCTTCGGGCGCGATGGCCTCGGCGACGCTGTCCATGATCGCGGGGACCACGGCGCCGAGTGGGAGGTCCGGGATGAGCATGACGACCACGTCGCTCCGGCCCCGGCTCAACATCCGTGCCGACGCGAGCGGCGTGTACTCGAGGGTCGCCGCGGCCTTGCGCACCTTGTCCCGCGTCGTCTCGGGGATCTTCTGATGCGGGTGGTCATTGAGGACGTAGCTCACGGTCGCGCGGGAGACCCCCGCGAGGCGCGCCACGTCATCGACGGTCGCTCGACGTTCAGGCATCGGTGCCTCTCTCCTGGCCTTGCATCTGGGGCCACGGTGCCTTATCTTACTTAAGCGCGCAACTGAAGCGCATAAGTGAAGCGGTTAACTCGCTGCAAAGGAGCAGACATGGCGACCACCGTCGCAACGACCCGGAAGGCGCCGAACCCGTGGTGGGTCGGCCTCGTGTGCGGGATGGCGTCATACATCGACGCCGCGTCCATCGTGGGTACGGGTATCGCGCTGGTCATCTACCAGCACACGATCGGCCTCGAAGCAGGCCAGATCGGTTGGCTCTCCGGAGCCCTGACGTTCTTCATCGCCGTCGGCGCCATCGTCGGCGGGAAGGTCGGTGACACCCTCGGACGACGCTCGGTGTTCATCGTCACCATGGCGCTCATCGCCGTCGGCGGCGGACTGGCGACGTTCGCGACAGGCTTCCCGCTGCTCCTCGCGGGTGTGGCGCTGATCGGCTTCGGTACCGGCGCTGACCTGCCGGTCTCCCTCGCGACGATCGCTGAGGCCAGCAGCGACGCCAACCGGGGCAAGATCATCGGCTTCTCCAACATGCTGTGGCTCGTGGGCATCATCTCCGCGGTCGCCATCGCGACCTTCTTCGGAGGGCTCGGCCGGCTGGGCGGCCAGCTCCTTTTCGGCCAGGTCGCCGTCATCGCGCTGCTGGTCCTGGCTGCCCGGTTCGGCATCCCCGAGTCACCGACCTGGATCGAGGCCAAGGGCCTCCGCGGTGCCCGTACGGATGCGGGCCAGGCGTCGCGAGTGTCCGTCAGGGACCTGCTCGTCGGCCGGTACGCGAAGCCCTTCTTCGCTCTCCTCGGCTTCTACGCGCTGACCAACCTGGCGGCCAACACGCAGGGCCAGTTCACGACCTACCTCTGGGTCAACGTCGTGGGCGTCTCCGTCCAGCTGTCCTCGCTGATCGGGCTGCTGTCGTTCCCGCTGTTCATCCTGTTCGGGCTGTGGTTCATGCGCATCGTGGACGGCCGCCACCGGTTCGTGTACTTCACTGTGGGCGCCGTCGCGTACGCGGCGTCGTACTTCATCCCCGCCATCTTCGGGTTCACCTTCACCACGATGATCACGTACACGCTCCTCAACGGGCTGGGCGGCGCCTTCGCGTTCGAAGGGATCATGAAGGTCTGGACCCAGGAGTCGTTCCCGACCCTGCTCAGGACCACCGCGCAGGGGACGATCCTCGCGGTGGCCCGCTTCGCTGCCGCGCTCCTCGCCACGGTCACGCCGCTCCTCATCAACAGCGGGCCGAAGGCTCTGTTCGCCGGTCTCGGCGCGTTCGTGACCGTGGGTGTGGCGATCGCGTGGCTCGTGTTCCACAAGGCTCCGCGGAACCAGTTCCTGGACGACGAGGTTCCGCTGGTCGCCGTCGGCGAGCCCGCGTTCCCGACGTTGGACTGACCGATCACCGTACGGAATCAGGAGAGCGTGATGTCGGACTGGGAGCCTGTGGCGATGCTCGCCGCCGCCCAAGCCATCAGCGTGGTCTCGGACGCGGGTCGGGCGCCTGTGCTGACGAGGGTCTTCGACCTGGAGGTGGGCCATGGCGACCCTGTACGGGGCGCGGTCACGGCAACGGCGCACGGGATCTTCGAGGCGTGCCTCAACGGCAGGCCTGTGACGGAGGACCTGTTCACGCCGGGCTGGACCGCGTACGAATGGCGACTCCAGGTCGTCCAGTTCGACATCACGCACCTTCTCGAGTCGAGGAACCGGCTCGACGTCCTCGTCGGTAACGGCTGGTGGCGCGGCCACCTGGGGTTCGCCGGGGCGGACGCCAACTACGGCGACAGGCTCGCCCTCCTGGCGAACGTGACGATCGAGTACGCCGACGGCCACCGACAGGTGCTCGACACCGGACCGGACTGGAGCGCCGCCGCGTCCCAGGTCGTGGGCAACAGCATCTACAACGGGCAGGAGGTCGACCTCACGTTGGAGCCGGAGGAGCTGACCATCGAGGTCGTCGAGCTCGACCGCTCGCGGCTGACCCCGGTTGTGGGCCCTCCCGTGCGCCGCCAGGAGTTCCTGCGGCCGCAGCGGATCTGGACCTCGCCGTCCGGCGGCACCCTGCTCGACTTCGGCCAGAACGTGGTCGGGTGGCTGCGGTTCGGCGTGACGGGGGAGCGGGGGACCCGGATCCGTCTGCGGCACGCCGAGGTCCTCGTGGACGGCGAGCTGGCGACGGAGCCTCTCCGCGAGGCCGCCGCCACGGACGTCGTCGTCCTGTCGGGCGGGGAGGACTTCTTCGAGCCGACGCTCACGTTCCATGGCTTCCGGTACGCCGAGGTCACGGGATGGCCCGGGCTGCTCACCGCGGACGACATCGAGGCGGTCGTCGTCCATTCCGAGATGCGCCGCACCGGCTGGTTCGAGTGCTCGGACCCCCGCGTGAACCGGCTCGTCGAGAACGCCGTCTGGGGCCAGCGGGGGAACTTCCTGGAGGTGCCGACGGACTGTCCGCAGCGGGACGAGCGGCTGGGCTGGACGGGCGACATCGCCGTGTTCGCGCCCAGCGCCTGCTTCGCGTACGACGTGGCCGGCTTCCTCGACCGGTGGCTCCTCGACCTGGAGGCGGAGACCCGCGCCGCGGCCGGGGTCGTGCCGCTCGTCGTCCCCGACGTCCTCAAGCACGGACAGCTGCCGGCCGAGCTCGACGTGGACTTCACCGGGCCTTTCGCGATCTGGGGGGACGCGGCCGTCTGGGTGCCGCAGGCACTGTGGACTGCGTACGGCGACGTGGAGCGACTCGCCGCGCACTACCCGGCGATGGCGATGCACCTCGACGGC
>DASSQF010000361.1:0-6398 GCA_035702685.1 Propionibacteriaceae bacterium | reverse complement strand
GAGGTCAGGGCTCCGCAGGAGCGATCGCCGGAACCGCTCGTCGAGACCATGGATTGAGACGATTCAATCCGTGCTCGGAGGACTCCCTGTCGACCTGCCATCCTGCTACGTGCAACCAGCGGCCCGACGTCGTGACGCCCGAGTTCACCACCTAGGCTGATGCCGACGACGCCGGGCGGCGAAACCCGGACCTCTCCGAAAGGCGATCCCACATGAGTTCCCTGACCTGGACGGACCTCGACAAGCGGGCGGTCGACACCGCACGAGTGCTTGCGGCGGATGCGGTGGAGAAGGTGGGCAACGGGCACCCGGGAACGCCGATCTCGCTCGCGCCGCTCGCGTACCTGCTCTACCAGAAGGTCATGAACGTCGACCCGTCCGACGAGAACTGGCTCGGCCGCGACCGCTTCGTCCTGTCCGCCGGCCACGCGTCGCTCGTGCAGTACAACCAGCTGTTCCTCGCCGGTTTCGGGCTCGAGATCGACGACATCGAGAGCCTGCGCACGTGGGGCTCGAAGACCCCCGGCCACCCCGAGGTCCACCACACCAAGGGCATCGAGTGCACGACCGGCCCGCTCGGTACGGGCGTGGCCAACGCGGTCGGCTTCGCCATGGCCTCGCGTCGCGAGCGCCAGCTGTACGACCCCAGCGCGGTTCCCGGCGAGTCGGTCTTCGACCACTTCGTCTACGCCATCGCCGGCGACGGGTGCATGCAGGAGGGCGTCTCGGGAGAGGCCTCGTCGCTGGCCGCCACGCTCGAGCTGGGCAACCTCATCCTCTTCTACGACGACAACCGGATCTCCATCGAGGGCGACACGAAGATCGCGTTCTCCGAGGACGTCGAGGCTCGCTACGCCGCGTACGGGTGGCACGTGCAGCACGTCGACTTCACGAACGGGATGACGACGTACTCGGAGAAGGTCGACGAGCTGTACGCCGCGATCGAGGCGGCGAAGGCCGTCACGGACCGGCCCTCGTTCATCAAGGTCACGACCGTCATCGGCTGGCCTCTGCCCAGCAAGGCGGGCAGCCACTCGGTGCACGGCTCGAAGCTGGGCGGCGACGAGGTCGCCGACCTGAAGCGCGAGCTCGGCTTCGACCCCGAGAAGTCGTTCCAGGTCGATCCCGAGGTGCTCGAGTACACCCGCTCCAACGCGGCCGAGCGGGCGAAGGCCGCTCGCGGCCCGTGGGAGGAGAGGTTCGCCGCCTGGCGCAGCGCCAACGCGGAGAAGGCGGCACTGCTCGACCGCGTCATCGCCCGCGAGCTCCCGGAGGGCATCGCGGCCGCCATGCCCACGTTCCCGTCGGACAAGCCCATCGCCACGCGCGCCGCGTCGGGCACCGTGCTCAGCGCGCTCGGCGCCCAGCTGCCCGAGCTGTGGGGCGGCTCCGCGGACCTGGCGAGCTCGAACAACACGACGATGAAGGACGTCACGTCCTTCATCCCCGCGGACCGCTCGTCGAAGGAGTTCACCGGCTCGACGGACGGCCGGACGATGCACTTCGGCATCCGCGAGCACGCGATGGGCAACATCCTCAACGCGATCAACCTCGAGAGCCTGACCCGCGCGTACGGCGGCACGTTCCTCGTGTTCTCCGACTACATGCGCTCGTCCGTACGGCTCGCCGCGATCAGCAAGGCGCCGTCCATCTTCGTCTGGACGCACGACTCCATCGGGGTCGGCGAGGACGGCCCGACGCACCAGCCGATCGAGCAGGTGCCCAGCCTGAGGCTCATCCCCGGCCTCGACGTGGTCCGCCCGGCGGATGCGAACGAGACCACGGCCGCGTGGCTCGAGGTGCTGAAGCACCACGACCGCCCGACGGGCCTCATCCTGTCCCGCCAGAACCTGCGCGTCTTCGACCGCTCCGAGGGCAGCGGGTACGCGAGCACCGAGGGCGTCGCGAAGGGCGGGTACGTCCTCGCCGAGGCCTCGGCCGACCCGAAGGTGATCCTCGTGGGGACCGGCTCGGAGGTCGAGATCGCGGCGGACGCCCGCGACGCCCTGGAGGCCGCGGGGATCCCGACCCGCCTCGTCTCGATGCCGTGCGTCGAGTGGTACAACGCCCAGCCCGACGCGTACAAGGCGTCGATCCTCCCGGCGGACGTGCCCAAGGTGGTCATCGAGGCGGCCCAGCCGATCGGCTGGCGCGACGTCCTCGACGGCACGGTGACCGCCATCGGCATCGACCACTTCGGCGCCTCGGCAGCGGCCGGCGTCCTGTTCACGCAGTTCGGCCTCACCGCCGACGCGGTCGTGGAGGCGGCCAAGGAGCTCGTCTGAGCCTAGACACGACACGTCCCCCGAAGCTGTGAGGCGGCTTCGGGGGACGCGTGCGTTGTGAGCCGTACGGCGCTGGTCGGGGCCTCGGCCGGGCGTCGGGGCGTCGGGGTGGTGGACGGGGGCTGTCGGTTCACCATGTTAAGAAGGTGAACTGTCACTTCTCACGGCAAATCTGCCATGAGAAGGTCCAGTTTGCCTTCATAACATGGTGAACCGCGCGGAGGCGCCGGCCACCGCCGAGGTCAGCGCAGCGGGTCGGGCTGTACGGCCCTGTCCGGGGTCGCGACGGCCCTGTCCGGGATAGGGACGGCCCTGTCCGGGGTCGCGACGACGGAGGCCACGAAGGCGGCCACGTCGGATGCCTCCTCGGCGCTGATCCCGTGCGCGAGGCCCGAGTAGACCCGGCCCGTGAGCGTCGAGTGGGCGGGGAGCCAGGCTTCCGTACGCGCGACAGCGTCCGGTGCGATGACGCGGTCCTCGCTGCCGCGGCCCCAGAAGACCGGGGGCCGGAGCTCGGCCAGGTGGGCGTCGCCGGGCCGCTCGGCGCTCTGGACGAAACCGCCGAGCACGACCGTCGCTGCGACCCGCTCTGGACGGGTCCGGAGCAGCTCGGACGCCATAACCCCGCCCTGCGAGAACCCGATCCCGACGACACGGGTCTCGGGGTCGAGGTGCGCGTCGACCCAGTCCCACACCGTCTGTACGGCGGCGTCGACCGGCGCGAGCTCAGGGTCACCCGGTGTGCCGATCCGGAACCAGGCGTAGCTGCCCCTCCCCAGCACGATCGGCGCCCTCAGCGACGCCCACGGCAGACCCGGCATCACGTGGGGTGCCAGGCCTGCCAGGTCGGCCTCGGAGGAGCCGAACCCGTGAAGGAGCAGCGCGACGACCGGACCGGTGAGCGGCTCAGCCGACGTCAGGGCTGCCAGGTCGCTCACGGGCGTCAGCGCGCGACGGCGAAGCCGCCGGTCCAGGGGAGCTTCTCGCCGACCGCGAGCGTGAGCTGCAGGAAGCCGAGGGCCTCGAGCTCGTGTGCGCGGGCCAGCGAGCCGGCATCGATCGCGTCGACGCCGCCCGCCTCGAGGGCCGAGACGAGGACCTGCTTCGCGGAGGCGTCGTCACCGGCGACGAGCACGGTGGTCTTCTGGTCGCCGACCTTCTTCGAAGACAGCGTGGCGGCGAAGTTCGTGTTGAACGCCTTGAGGACGCGGGACTCGGGGAGCTTCGCCTGGAGCTCGGCGGCCGCGGAGCTGCCAGCGGGGACGACGAGGGAGTCGAAGGTCTCGAAGTTGAGGGGGTTGGTGATGTCGACGACGACCTTGCCGCGCAGCTGCTCGCCGTACGTGGCGACGATGTCGCTGAGGGCGTGGTACGGGACGGCGAGGATGACGACGTCGCCGTCGATCGTGCCGCCCTGGCTGTGCGTGATGTGCGAGACGGTGCTGCCGCCGTCGGTGAGGACAGAGCCGATGGCGCTGCCCATGTTGCCGGCGCCGAAGATCGTGAAGCGTGCCATGAGAGTCTCCTTGGTTGTTCCCGTGAGATCCGGGATACTTGTACCTACAAGCAAGGACCGTACCAGAGAATGGTTGTAACTTCAACCATCCGCTAGAATGGTGGCCATGACGACACTCAGCAGACCGGAACGGGTGGCTGTTGCACGCCTGCAGGCCCTGCTCGAGCTGTTGCCGACCGCCCTGGACAGACAGCTCACGACCGCGGGCGTCACCGCGTTCGAGTACGCCCTCCTCGAAGCCCTTTCCGAGTCCGAGCACAAGCGGCTCCGCCTGTCCGCGCTCGCGGCCCGCACGAACGCCAGCCTGCCGCGCCTCTCGCGCGTCGTGACGTCGCTCGAGAAGAAGGGCTTCGTCGAGCGGATGCCCTGTCCCGCCGACTCCCGCGCGACGAACGCCGTCCTCACCCGCAAGGGCGAGGAGGCGTACCGGCTGAGCCACGGCCTGTACGCCGAGGCGGTCCGCAGCCTCGTGCTCGACGCCCTCGACGACAGCGACGTGGACGACCTGTCCCGCATGACGCTCGCCGTCCTCACGAAGCTCGACCCGGACGGCCGCCTCACCGTGACGGCCGACGGGGCCTGTCCGGCCGACCCGCCGGCCTGAACGCACGTCCCCCGCCGACTGGGCGCGAACCCGCGTCGGAGTTCGCCCACGTCCGTACCCTGGGTCCATGCGCGCATTCAGCAAGCTGCTCTCGTCCCTGCTCGCCACCTCCGGTCCCGGCCGGGTGACCCTCGAGATCGACCTCGACCGGGGCGTGCTCCGGGCCGCCCCGGAGAACCCGCTGGAGGCGCTGCGGGCCATCAACGCGCCCACGGTCACCGGCCTGACCCAGGCGCTGCGTGAGGCGGCCACCGACGAGCGTGTGGCCGGACTGGTGGTCCACGTCGGCACCTGCCCGCTGTCGGCCGCGATGGTCGATGAGGTGGGTGCGGCGATCCGCGGGTTCGGTGCGCACAAGCCGACGGTCGCCTACGCCGAGAGCTTCGGCGAGCTGACGTCGGGGATGTTCGCGTACCGGCTCGCGACCTCGGCCTCGACGATCTGGCTGCAGCCGTCCGGGTCCGTGGTACTCGGCGGCGTCCACGTCGACATGCTGCTGCTCCGAGGCGGACTGGAGAAGCTCGGCCTCGACCCCGAGTTCTCCCAGCGCAAGGAGTTCAAGACGGCTGCGGAGACGTACTCGGCGTCCTCGATCAGCGACGCCAACCGGGAGATGAGCGGCCGGCTCGCGGCCTCGCTGCTCGAGGAGACGGTCGCCCTCGTCAGCGAACGCCGGGGGCTCACCGCCGACGCCGTCCGCGAGATCGTCGACCGGGGACCTGTCCCCGCGGAGGAGGCCCGCTCCGTCGGACTGGTCGACCACCTCGGCTACCGCGACGACGTGTACGCCGACGTGCGCGAGACGTGGGGCAAGGACGGCACGCTGCAGTACGCCTCGCGCTACATCTCCTCCCTGGCGGCCAGGGCCATGTCGCGACTCGCCACCAAGCCCACGGTGGCGGTCGTGTCCGTACGCGGGTCGATCGTCAGCGGCCGCCCTGTACGGTCCCCGCTCGGGGGACCGCAGGCGGGGTCCGAGGTCGTGCAGGAGCACCTGCGCCACGCACGGATGGACGACAACGTGAAGGCCGTCATCCTCGCCGTCGACTCTCCCGGCGGCTCGTACATCGCCTCGGACACGATCCGTGCGGGGGTGCTCGAGCTCAAGAAGGCGGGCAAGCCGGTCGTGGCCACGATGGGTGACCTCGCCGCATCGGGCGGCTACTTCGTCTCCATGGGCGCGACCGAGATCGTCGCGAACCCGTCGACGCTGACCGGCTCCATCGGCGTCTTCGCCGGCAAGGTCGTCAACCAGGGCCTGTACGACAAGCTGGGGCTGGTACGGGAGGACGTGCAGTCCGGCCGGCTCGCCGACATGTTCGCGGGGAACCGTGGCTTCACCGACGAGCAGTGGCGGATCCTCGACGCGTGGCTCGACCAGGTGTACGCCGACTTCACGACGAAGGCGGCCGCCGACCGCGGCATGACGGTCGAGGAGCTCGAGCCGCTAGCGAGAGGCCGGGTGTGGACGGGTGCCGACGCCAAGGAGCGCCGACTCGTCGACCACCTGGGCGGCCGGGAGGTGGCCGTCGAGCGTGCCTGCGCGCTGGCCGGGCTCGACCGTGACAAGGTGGCCGTCCGTCCGGTCCCGCTGCTCGGCCTGCTCGAGAGGCTCCAGCCGGCACAGTCGTCCGACCGCCCGGGCGGTCTGGACGGTCTGAGCTACGCGACCGACCCTGTCAGCCTGCTGTCCACGCTCGCGGTCAGCCTGGGGCTCGCGCCGGACGGCGTCCTCTCGATGCCGTACCGCCTGCGCGTCGGCTGACGTCCCGCTCCCCGCCGGTACTCCGCCCCTTGCGACTGCTGCTTCGGCGGCTTCCGCCGGGCTGGCCGCGCCCCGGTCGGTTCATCATGCTGCACGTTCGGCGACAGGCCTTGATGAACCGACGGGTCCGGCTGGCGGGCGGACAGGGGTCCGGGCCCGCCGAGGAGAGGCTCGACGGGCCCGGACGTCTGGGCGAGGCCAGCTGAACAGGGCGTTGACCTGGGAGTT
>DASSQF010000360.1:0-10986 GCA_035702685.1 Propionibacteriaceae bacterium | reverse complement strand
CGGCGTCTGTTTACCAGGTTATGTAGGTGAACAGGATGTTCTCACGGCAGATTTGCCACGAGAACATCCACTCTGCCTGCTTAACATGGTGAACCGCGCACCCCCGGCGACAACACCGAGGGCTACTTCACCGCCATGAGCGGGGCGAGGCCACGGCCGCGCTCGACGGCCTCGGTGTCGCCACACTCCGCGAGCCAGGTGGCCAGCATCTGGTAGCCGCCCTCAGTGAGGACGGACTCGGGGTGGAACTGGACCGACTCGACCGGCAGCCACCGATGGCGCACGCCCATGATCACGCCGTCCTCCGTCCACGCCGTCACGTCCAGGTCCCCCGGCAGCGACTCGGGCAGGATCGCGAGCGAGTGATACCGGGTGGCACGCAGCGGGGACGGCAGCCCAGCGAACACGCCGGTCCCGTTGTGGAAGACCTGGGACGTCTTGCCGTGACGCAGCTCGGGGGCGCGGTCGACGACACCGCCGTACGCCACGCCCATCGACTGGAGACCGAGGCAGACCCCGAAGATCGGCAGCTTGCCCCCGTACCGGCGCACGAGGTCGATGCACACGCCCGCGCGCTCGGGCGTTCCCGGACCTGGCGAGAGCAGGATCCCGTCGAAGCCGCCCACCCAGTCCTCGCCCGCGAACCTCGAGTCGTCGTTGCGCCACACCTCCACCTCGGCGCCGAGCTGGCCCAGGTACTGGACGAGGTTGTAGACGAACGAGTCGTAGTTGTCGACCACCAGGATCCGCGTCATGCGCTCATTCTCGCGCGGTCCCGCGACCCCGCTCCGAGCGGTCCACGGGGGCGGGTCACCGCGTCGCGTCCTCGCTCCCGGGCAACCGCGCTGGGCGACCTCGACGACGTCGACCTGACGGAGCGCCGCGGGCGCGCCTACGACGCCCTGCTCGCGTCGGCCGGGATCAGGACTTGGACGCCGAGGGCGAGGGGCTCGGGCTGCCGGACGAGCTCGCGGGTGCCGACGGGGCCGTCGCCACGTAGATCGTCACCTGCTTCGAGCGGTCCGCCATCGTGTTGGGCACCGGATCGGTGTTGACGACGGTGCCGGCCTGCTGGTCGGCCTTCACCACGGTCTTCACCGCGATGTTGTTGAAGCCCGCGTCCTTCGCCTTCTGGGTGGCCGTGGCCTGGTCGAGCCCGATGAGGTACGGGAACGCCGACTGCCCCGTCGCGTACGTGACGGTGATGGGCGTGCTCGCCACGACCTCCGCACCCTCGGCGGGGTTGATGGAGATCACGGAGTTCGCGGTCGACGACGGCGGCTCGGACGTCGCCGCGACGAGCGTCACCTTCGTGAAGCCGGCCTGCTGCAGCGCGGTGTTGACGGCGTCCTTGTTCTGCCCGGTGAGCCCCGTGGGGATCCGCAGCTTGGCGGGACCGACGTTGACCGTGATGGTGACGTCGGAATTCTGGGGGACCTGGTTGCCCTGCGTGGGGTTCTGGTCCACGACGGTGTTCACCGACGCGTCGTTGGCGCCCTGGACGGTCTTGACCACAGGGTGGAGCTTCGCCGCTGTCAACGTGTCCTCGGCATTCTTCTGGGTCATGCTGAGGACCTGCGGCACGGGGACCTGGACGACGGCCGGCGTCTTCGAGTTCCACCAGACGGCGAAGCCGATCATCGCTCCGAGGAGCACCACGCCCGCGATGATGCCGGCGATGAGGCCCGTACGGTTCCGACGACCTCGCGGCTCCCACTGCGGAGACTCCGGGGACAGGGGCAGGGCTCGCTGCGGCCCGGTCGACGCGGTGATGGGGCTGATGACGGGCTCGACGACCGGCGCGAGCGCGGTCGCCGCGATCGGCGCCTCGGCGAGCGCCCTCGCCGGTACATGGGCTGTCGGCGCCACGCCGGCGAGCAGGCGTCCGATGTCGTCGCGCATCTCCTTCGCCGACTGGTACCGGTTGTCGGGGTCCTTCTCGAGGGCCTTGAGCGTGATGGCGTCCATCTCCGGCGTGATGACGCTGTCGAGCAGCGACGGCCGTACAGGCAGCTCGCGGACGTGCTGGTACGCGACGCTCACAGGGGAGTCGCCCTTGAACGGCGGCTCGCCGACGAGCAGCTCGTACAGCAGGCACCCTGCGGCGTACACGTCGGAGCGGTTGTCGACGGTCTCGCCCCGCGCCTGCTCGGGCGAGAGGTACTGGGCCGTGCCGATGACGGCGGCCGTCTGGGTCATGGACGCGGACGTGTCGGCGACGGCGCGGGCGATGCCGAAGTCCATCACCTTGACTTGGCCCGTCGACGTCAGCATGACGTTCGCCGGCTTGATGTCGCGGTGGATGATGCCGGCCTGGTGGCTGTACTGGAGCGCGTCGAGCACGCCCATCGTCATCTCCAGCGCGCGCTCCGGCAGGATCTTGCGCCCCTCGCGGAGCACGTCGCGGAGCGTGTGGCCGACGACGAGCTCCATGACGATGTACGGGACGTGGACGTCCGAGGCGGGGTCGAGCTGCTCGCCCGTGTCGTACACGCTGACGATGTTGGGGTGGTTCAAGCCGGCGGCGGCCTGTGCCTCGCGTCGGAACCGCGCCTGGAAGGTCGCGTCCCCGGCGAGGTCGATACGGAGCATCTTGATCGCGACGGAACGGCTCAGCCGCGTGTCGAGTGCACGCCGCACCTCCGCCATTCCGCCGCGGCCCAGCACCGGACCCAGCTGGTAGCGGCCGCCCAGGAGCGTCCCCTGCTCGGCTGTCACCATGACCCTCCCGCGATGCGTGCTCGACTGCTCAGAACTCGGACATTGTCCCCATTCAACATGAGAGCAGGCTGAACGCCCACGTCAGGGGCCTTCCGGGGGTCATTCTCGCCCGGCTCGCACCTCATCGCGAAGCCTGGATGATCGCCTTCGCGATCGGGCCTGCCAGCGCGCCGCCGGCGATCTCATTGCGCTCCACGTTGGCGTCCTCGATGAAGACGGCGATGGCGATGTCCGGGTTCTTCGCGAACGACACGAACCACGCGTACGGGTTCTTCGTGGGGTCCGTCTGGGCCGTGCCCGTCTTCCCGCCGACGACCACGTTCGGGACCTGCGCCTTGGTACCGGTCCCCTTCTGGACGACGTTCACCATCATCTGCTGCAGCGCCTGGGCCGACGCCGCGGACATCGTGCGCTTGTCGTCCGTCCCGTGCCGGTAGAGCACGCGGAGGTCGGCGCCGCGGACCTCGCTCACGAGGTACGGCGTCTTGAGGACACCGTCGTCGCAGATCGCCGCGGCGACCATCGCCATCTGCAAGGGACTCGCCGCGACGTCGTACTGCCCGATCGCGCTGAGCATCGTCTGGGCCGCGTCGGGCTTGGCCGGGAACTGGCTCTTCGCCGCGTTGACGTCGGTCATGGGCGTCGAGTCGAAGCCGAACTTCTCCGCCTGCGCACGGATCTTGTCCGCGCCCAAGGTGGCCCCGACGTTCGCGAACGCGGTGTTGCACGAGAGCTGCAGCGCCCGGTCGAGGGTCTGCTGGGTGTTCCCGCAGTTCGACTCGTTGCCGAGCACGCTCGACGAGTTCGGGAGCGTGAGCTGGCTCGGGGTGTCGACGAGGGTGTCGGGCGTCATGCCGTTCTCCAGCGCGGCGGCAGCGGTGACGAGCTTGAACGTCGACCCGGGCGGGTAGATCTCGCGCGTCCCCCGGTCGGACAGGGGCCTCGCCGGGTCGGCGTTCAGCGTCGTCCACGCCGCCCGAGCGGCCGCCAGGTCGTGGGTCGCCAGCGTGTTCGGGTCGTACGTGGGGGTCGACACCATGGCGAGGATCGCGCCCGTCGTGGGGTCGAGCGCCACGACCGCGCCCTTCTTCCCGCTGAGCTGCTGCGCCGCGACCTGCTGGAGCTTGGGGTTGATGGTGGTCTGGATCGTCGCGCCGACAGGTGTCGCCCCCGTGAAGAGGTCGACGAGGCGGTCGATCGTCTGGCTCGACGCGGTCCCGGCGAGCTCGGTGGAGTACTTCGCCTCGAGGCCCGAGCGGCCGAAGTCGTACGCGTACCAGCCCGTCACCGTCGCGTACAGGCTGCCCTGCGGGTACGAGCGCTGGTACGCGAAGCGGTCCTTGACGGGCGACGTCGTCGCGATCTGGGTGTCCCCAGCGAGGATCGCGCCGCGGTTCTGCGCGAACTCGGCGTCGAGCACCCGCCGGTTGCGGTCGTCGGCGGACAGCGAGCTCTGGCGCCACAGCTGGACGACGCTCACGTTGACGAGGAGCGCGAGGAACAGGATCGACGCGACCACGGCTGTACGGCGGATCGACGCGTTCACTCGTCCTCCTCGAAGCGGTGGACCTGCGTGGGCTCGTTCGGGTCGGTGCGCGGGAGCCGCTGGACCTGCTGCGGCTGCTCCGACGGACGCACCTCGGTGGGCTGCTCCGGCGGACGCACCTCGGTGGGCTGCTCCGGCCGACTCACCTCGGTGGCGGCAGGCGACAGGACTTCGGTGGGCTGGGCCGAGGGCCGCACCGCGGTGGCCTCGGTGTCCGGCATGACGAACGGCGCGGTGGCCTCGTCGTCCCCGGCGCCGGACGCGGCGAGCTCCTCGTCGAGCGGGAGCGACGGGCTGGTCGCCGTACGGACCCCGGGACGCCGCGCCTGCGGGCTCCGGACGGTGATGACCTGCGTCGCATCGGCGGACAGGGACGCCACGTCGCCGGAGACCTCGTGCACCTTCGTGGGGCGTCGAGCGTCATGGCTGACGACGAGCATGACGGCGAGGACGAGCCAGTTCGCCACCATGGACGAGCCGCCCTGCGACATGAACGGCGTCGTGAGGCCCGTGAGCGGCAGGAGCCGCGTGACGCCGCCGATGATCGCGAACACCTGCAGGGCGAAGACGAGCGAGAGCCCGGCGGAGAGGAGCTTGCCGAACGGCTCCGTACAGCTGAGCGCCGTCCGCAGTCCGCGGGCCACGATGAGCCCGTACACCAGGATGACGGCGACGAGGCCGACGATCCCGAGCTCCTCGCCGACCGCCGCGGTGATGAAGTCGCTCTTGGCCAGCGGGGTGAGGCCCGGCCTGCCGAGACCCCAGCCGCGACCCAGCAGGCCCCCGTACGCGAACCCGAACTGGGCCTGGATCACCTGGTAGTTCTTGTCGTAGTCGCTGAACGGGTGCAGCCAGGAGCTCACGCGGACGCCCACGTACGCGAACTTCTGGTACGCGAACCAGCCCCCCGCCGCGAACAGCAGGGCGCCGAGAAGGACCCAGCTCGAGCGGCCTGTCGCGACGTAGACCATCGCGACGAAGAGCCCGAAGAACAGCATCGAGGTGCCGAGGTCCTTCTGGTAGATGAGGACGAGCATGCTGGCGACCCACATCACCGCGATGGGTCCGAGGTCGCGCGCACGGGGCAGCGTGAGCCCGAGCACCCGTGGGCCCGCCATCGCGAGCACGTCCTTCGTGTCGGCGAGGTAGCCGGCGAACGCGAGGCTCAGCACGAGCTTGGCCACCTCCGCCGGCTGGAAGCTGTAGCCGAGCAGGCGGATCCAGATGCGCGAGCCGTTGAGCTCGACGCCGAGCGGGGTGAGCGGCAGGAGCAGGAGGACGAGACCGACGAGGAACAGCACGTACGGGAACCGTCGCAGCACGCGGTAGTCCTTGACGAGGACCATCACGGCGACCGCAGCCAGGATGCCGAGGACGACCCAGATGGCCTGCGTCTGGGCGTCGCTGCGAGGGGGCTCGGAGATGAGGTCGATCCGGTGCACCATCCCGAGTCCCAGCCCGACGAGCAGGAACACGGCCGGGAGCAGCACAGGGTCCGCGAACGGCAGCCGCCATCGGACGACCACGTGGGTGGCGATGCCGACGACGAACCAGGCGACGAGGACGTACGGCCAGCCCCGCGGCAGGTTGCCGTCGATGTCCAGGTGGGTGAGCACGTAGCCGGACGCGCCGATCGCCTGCGCGAGCAGGAGCAGGAACAGGCCCATCACGGGCCTGGCGCGGTGGACGACGACTTCGCCCGTGCTCAATGCCGTGGCGGACACGTCAGCACTCGTCGGGCGCGCTCGGGGTCGGTACGGCCGTCGGGCTCTGTGGGGGGAGGGTCCCGGAGGACGGTTGGCCGGACATCGACGCGCTGGCCGTCGTCGTGTCCGCCGGCGTGCTCGGCGCCACGGTCGACGGGGTGGGGGTCGCCGTCGGTGTGGGCGTCTGCGTGGCCTGTGCGCGGGCGAGGCGCTGCGCGACGCACTGCTGCGCCCGCGTCCGCAGCTCGTCCGCGGCCGCGTTCGCCGCGTCCAGCCCGCCTTCCCGGATGGTGATGCCCGCCCGCACCTTCTCCTGGTACGCGGGCGGCAGGTCGCTGATCTGGATGCCGGTGTTCTCCACGAGACGGTTCGTGGAGAGGCCGAGGAGGCTGCCCTGGATGCCCTGGAAGACGCCGACCTGCGCACCGGTGGGGGCGACGAGGAACTGGGTCATGGCGTAGGCGTACGTGCCGTACGCCGCGATGCCCACGACGAGGACGAGCGCGACGATCGCACCCCACAATCCGAGGCGACGTCGCCGGCCGGGCGTCTCCGGCTCGTACCGCCGTCCTCCCGACGCCGGAGCCAGTGCGGAGACCGCGGCCGCGGGAGCCGCGTGTCCGGAGTCCCGGGCCGTCGTCTCCCCGGGCGCGTCGTCCTGGGGGTCCGCCAGGTCGGAACGCAGGGCGGGAATCTCTCGGGTGACGGCGGCACCGAGGACGAGGCCGCGAGGCGCAGAGCGCTCGGGCGTCGTGGCCGGGGGCACGACGTCCTCCGCCGCTGCCTCGACGACGTCGGAGACGATGATCGTGATGTTGTCCAGACCACCGCCCTCATGGGCGGCCTCGACGAGGTCGGTGAGCACGAGGTCCAGGTCGTCGCCTGCCAGGGCGTCGTCGATGACGTCGTCGGTGACCAGGCCGCACAGACCGTCCGAGCAGAACATGATGCGGTCGCCGGCCTTGAGCGTCACGAGCTCCAGGTCGGGCTCGGAGATGGGCTGCCCGTTGAGGACGCGCAGCAGCAGCGACCGGTGCGGGTGGACGTGGGACTCGTCCTCCGTGATGCGGCCCTCGTCGATGAGGGACTGCACCCACGAGTGGTCGTGCGTGAGGCGGGTCAGCTTGCCGTCGCGTCGCAGGTAGCCGCGCGAGTCGCCGATGTGGGCGACGCCGAGCTGCTCCCCGTCGAAGAGTGCGCCGCACACCGTCGTACCCATCCCGTCGAGGGACGGGTCGTCGGCGACGAGGTCGGCGATGCGGTCGTTCGCCCTCTGCAGGGCGCGACCCAGCACGGTGAGCATCTCGCGGCCCTTGTGGAGCCCGTCGGCCTTCCGCAGCTCCGTGATGGCGACCGTCGACGCGAGGTCGCCGGCAGCCGCTCCACCCATCCCGTCGGCCACGACCACCATCGTGGGGGACGCATAGCCCGAGTCCTGGTTGTTCTTCCTCACCAGGCCGATCTCGGAGTGTGCGACCGTGCGCAAGGTGAGCGGCATCAGGTCTCCAGCCTCATCTGGGTTCGCCCGATCCTAAGGCTGTCCGCGGTGGTCACCACAGTCGGGCCGGTGACTCTCACGTCGTTGACGAAGGTTCCGTTCGTCGAGCCCAGGTCGGTGAGGACCCACCTCCCGTCGGCCTGGCGGGCCAGGGAGGCGTGGTCGCCCGAGACGTAGTCGTCGTCGAGGATCAGCGCGCAGTCGGGGGCCCGGCCGATGCGGAACTCGTCGACCAGGGCGAGGCGGCTGCCGGCCTGGGGCCCGGTGTCGATGGCGAGCACGCGAGGCTCGCGGCCCCGCTTGCGGGTACGCGGAGCGGCCGCGGGCTGTCGGCGGGCAGTCCTGCCGGTCGCGGCAGCTGGCTCCGCGCGGAACAGGTCGCCACGGATGACGTTCGCGACGATGAGGACGAAGAGCCACAGCACTGCGAGGAACGCCACCTTGAGCAGCGTGACGATGAGATCCGCCATGGGTGCCTCAGCCGGCCGCGGGCGCGTGGACGAGCAGCCGGGTCGAGCCGATGTCGATGCGGGTGCCGTCGGTGACGTCCGCCTCGCGGACCTTCCGTCCGTCCACGGTGATGCCGTTCGTCGAGCCCAGGTCGACGATGCGGATCGTCTGGGCGTCGCCTGTCCCGGTCACGATGATCTGGGCGTGCCGCCGCGAGATGCCGGGGTCGTTGATGCGGAGATCGGCCTCGGTGCCGCGCCCGATGACCAGGCCCGGCGGGTTCAGCGGGTGCCGCACGCCGTTCACCTCGAGGACGAGCGCCGCGCGCCGTACCTGCGTCGTCGACGGCTCCTCGCCCGGCGTGACGAGCGCGACGGCGTCGGAGGTGACGACGAACCGCCCGGTCGGGAGGTCCTTGCGCTCCTCGTAGTGGATGGCGATCGGCCCGTTGAACACGTAGCTGCGCTGCGCGGCGTAGTCGCGCAGCTCGGTGGTGATCTCGTCGTTGAGCGTGCGCGAGTACGGGAACAGCCTGGCGTAGTCCTGCACCGAGAGGCCGACGAGGAAGTCGTTCGGCACGAGGCGCTTGTCACGGCTCAGGAGCTGCGCCTCGCTGTCCAGCTCCTTGAGGAGGCGGGCGGTGATCTCTACGGGCTGGACGTCACCGCGGAAGGCACGTGCGAAGGCACCGCTGACGGCGCTCTCGATCTTCTTCTCGACGTTGCCGAGGAACCCCACGAGCGCCTCCTTCCCCCTGCGCGGCAGCGGACGGACCAGGTACTGACTCCCCCGATGCTATCCAGTCTCGAAGTCCCGAGCCGATTTCCCGCGTCGCGCGGCGGGTTTCCGGGCTCCTCACGACCGCCCCGGTGGGCCGCCGGACGCCGATGTACAGTCGGCCTCGGTACGCGACGAGAGAGGTGCCGATGCCCGCACAGCAGCCAGACACGTCGGCGGAGGAGCCCGGAGGGTTCAGTGACCGGCAGGACTCGCCGGTGAGCCCCGAGGAACACGACCTGCTCGACGAGGACAGCCTGCTCGAGGAGCAGCCCTACGCGTCCCTCGAGGAGGAGATCGTCACCTACGGCGAGGTTGTCGAGGAGGACGTCGAAGGCCCCGGCTCCTGGTAGCGGCCACACGGGTTCAGCCGTGTCGCAAAGCCTCCGGTCGTCCTGTCGCCGTCAGGCTCGGCGGAGACCCGCGGCCGTGATCACCCGGTCCGCCTGGCCCCCCACGTGCGTCACGTCGTCGCCGTCACGGCTGAACTGCGTCGCGTACGCGTCGTACGCCCGCTCGAGCGCCTCGCGCTCTCCTGACGCGTCCAGCCACTCGTCGTACGCCTCGTCCGGTTCGGTGACGATGACGTGGAACGGCAGCCCCAGCTCGAGCGCCGCGGCCCGCGCCGCGTGGTGCAGCCTGATGTGGTCCGGATGGCCGTACCCGCCGTCGTCGGTGTACGAGACGAGGTCGCTCGCCCCGACCGCACGGGCGTACGCGGCGATGTCCGCCGCCACTTCCGCCTCGTCGGCCGCGGTGAGCGAGTCGGGACCCGCATCGTCGCCGGGGCCGGCCATCGTGGGCGTCACCCACCGCATCCCCGAGTCCGTGTAGCGGCGAGGGGCCCGTCCCGCGGACCTGGCCGCACCCTCACCCAGGTACGCGTGCGCCGTGACGCCCAGCGCGTCGAGGGCCGTCCTCAGCTCGCCGTCCCGGATCGCGGCGAGCTCAGGCGTCCCCTCGAGGGCCGCGTACGGCCCCGGCCGTACCTCGCCCTGCTCCCCGCGCGTCGCGGTGAGGACCGCCACGGCGTCTCCCCTGGCGCGCAGGGCGAGGGCGATCGCGCCGGTGGCCAGCGTCTCGTCGTCCGGGTGGGCGTGGCAGAGCAGGTAGGTCCTGCCGGTCACGCCACGTGTCCGTCGGCGTGCAGGTCGCCGCTGCGCCGCGTCGGCGAGACGTCGGGCAGCAGGTCGATCGGCCTGGTCCCCTGGTCGTACGAGCCGTCCCGCGCGCCGAGCAGCCGGTCGTAGACCTCGGTGAGGCACTGCGCCGCGTTGTGCCACGCGTACCGGCGTGCGTGGATCCGGGCCACGACGCCCATGCGCGTCAGCAGCTCGGGGTCCGCGAGGAGCCGGATCATGGCCGACGCCCAGTCGCTGGGAAGCCGGCTGTCCATGAGCTGGCCCGTCTCGCCGTGCACGACGGCCTCCCGGAGGCCGCCGGCGGACGACGCGATGACGGGCGTGCCGGAGGCGGCGGACTCCAGCGCGACGAGGCCGAACGTCTCCGAGTGCGACGGCACGAGGCACAGCAGCGCCCCGCGCATCATCTCGGCCAGACGGGTGCGGCTCTGGGAGCCCATGAACGTCACGTACTGCTCGAGCCCCAGCCGGTCCACCATCGTGCGGAGCTCGTCGGCGTACCCCGCGAAGTCCTGGCTCACCTCACCGGCGACGACCAGGTGCGGCCGGAGCTCCTCGGGCACCTGCCCGAGCGCGGCGATGGCCAGGTCGGGACCCTTGAGCGGCTGCAGCCGCCCGGCGAAGAGCATGTAGCCCTTCGAGCAGGCGGGGCCGCGCTCGTGCGGCCACGTCCACTTCGGCTCGTCGGCGACGCGGGGCCGGAACAGCTGGGCGTCGACGCCCGGCGGGATGATGACGACGCGGTTGGGGTCGGCGCCGCACCGGGACACGACCGTACGGGCCTCGGCCGCGGAGATCGCCACGACGAGGTCCGACTCCGTGGCCAGCAGCGCCTCACCGGCGACACGGGCGGGCGACTCCGGCGGCTCGCCCTCGCTGAGGTAGTCACCGGGCAGCGCGGCGACCGAGTGGTAGCTCTGGACGTGCGGGACGCCCCAGCGGCGTGCGAGCGGCAACGCGGCCATGCCGCTCATCCAGTGGTGGCTGTGGACGATGTCGTACCGGGTCAGCGAGCCCATCGAGCGGGCGAAGTCGTCGGTGTACGCGTCGATCGCGGACTTGGCGAGGTGCTGCGCGGGTCCGGCGTCGATGTGGCGGACCCACACGCCGCCGCCGAGGTCCACGACGTCCGGCTGGCTGGGGTCG